>NZ_LASY01000177.1:0-6560 GCF_000973155.1 Grimontia sp. AD028
TTCCATGTCCATGTGGTTGGTCGGTTCATCCATCAGCAGCATGTTTGGCTTGTGCATCATGATCTTGCCAAGCAGCATACGGCCTTGCTCACCACCAGACAGCACTTTGACAGACTTCTTGATGTCATCTTGAGAGAACAGCATACGGCCAAGGAAGCCACGAACGGTTTGCTCGTCATCACCTTCTTGCTGCCACTGGCTCATCCACTCCATCAGGTTCATGTCTTGCTCAAAGTCATGAGCGTGATCCTGCGCGTAGTAACCGATGTTTGAATTCTCAGACCACTTGTATTCACCGGTACGTGGCTCTAGCACACCTGCCAGCGTATTCAGAAGAGTGGTTTTACCCACGCCGTTCTCACCAATGATCGCAACGCGCTCGCCCACTTCAAAAATGCCGCCGAAGTTCGCGAACAAATCAGCTTCAAAACCTTGGCTCAGGTTTTCGACTTCCAGTGCGTTACGGAACAGCTCTTTTGACTGCTCGAAACGAATGAATGGGTTCTGACGGCTTGATGCCTTCACTTCACTCAGTTGGATCTTGTCGATTTGCTTCGCACGTGAAGTCGCTTGTTTTGCTTTAGAGGCGTTTGCAGAGAAACGCGCAACGAAGGTTTGCAGCTCAGCAATCTGTGCTTTCTTCTTCGCATTGTCTGCCAGCAGACGCTCACGCGCTTGTGTCGCTGCTGTCATATATTCGTCGTAGTTACCTGGATAAACGCGCAATTCACCGTAGTCCAGGTCAGCCATGTGAGTACACACTGAGTTCAGGAAGTGACGGTCGTGCGAGATGATGATCATGGTGCAGTTACGCTCGTTCAGCGTGTCTTCCAGCCAACGAATGGTGTCGATGTCCAGGTTGTTCGTTGGTTCGTCAAGCAGCATGATGTCTGGGTCTGCAAACAGTACCTGCGCCAGAAGCACACGCAGTTTCCAGCCCGGTGCTACCGCACTCATTAGGCCGTAATGTTGCTCAACAGGAATACCTACCGCCAGCAGCAATTCACCCGCTTTGGACTCTGCCATGTAGCCGTCCATCTCAGCGAATTCCACTTCCAGATCAGCCACACGCATGCCGTCTTCTTCGCTCATTTCTGGCAGAGAATAGATACGGTCACGTTCTTGTTTCACAGCCCACAGCTCTTTATGGCCCATGATAACCGTGTCGATAACTGTGAAGTTCTCGTAGGCAAACTGATCCTGGTTCAGCTTGGCAACACGCTCATTAGGATCAACGCTTACATTACCGCTGGTTGGTTCCAATTCACGGCTCAGGATCTTCATGAACGTTGATTTACCACAGCCGTTCGCCCCGATAAGGCCGTAACGGTTACCTTCACCGAACTTTACGGAAATGTTTTCGAAAAGTGGCTTGGCGCCGAATTGCTGGGTGATATTAGCTGTACTAAGCAAGGCAATAATCCTGAACTGAGAATGGAAAACGCCGCAAGGGTACAGAGTTCGCTCCAGTACTTCAAGCAAACAGCGAAACAAGTCACATTTCTGTCATTCACAGCCCGGTTTAACAACAAAAGTTTGCGCCAAGTCCCAAGCTCCCACATTCGGCCTGCAAGGCCCCAAATTCAGAGAATTAGTAACTACACTTAGTGGATTACTCTGTCTCAAATTAAATACAACCATTGACAGTCTTGAACACTTTTGAGAGCGCTATGGATACAAAGATCATCTCGACATTCTTCCGCTTGAATACCCTGCCCGTGCTTGGTGTGGTTTTGGGGGCTTTTCTCTCCACTTTGTTGGTTGCCGTTGCTTCTTCCAATGCCTCCGCAGACGCTGGTGCTAAGCAGGTGCTGTATATCAACGCCTTTCACCGCGGTTATGGTTGGAGTGACGAAATCGAAAGTGGCATTCGCGACACTTTCGATGCAACGGGGACAGAGATCGATCTTTCCGTGGTCTATCTCGACACACTGAGATATCAAGGGGAAACCGTCAGTGAAAAAGTCGCCGAGCTGCTGGCAATCAAACAAGTTGCCGATGCCACCGACTTGGTCATCACTTCTGACAATGCCGCATTAGATTTTGCGCTTCTCCATCAAAAGGAGCTGTTCCCTAAACAACCCATCCTCTATACCGCTCTGAAAGATTACCCGATCGACGGGTTAAGTACCGCTATCAATACAACCGGCATTTCCGAGTACAGTGATTATAAAAATGCCGTGGACCTCGCCTTGTCCCAGCACACTGACGCCCGTTCTATTGTGTTTGTGGGAACCACAAAAGAAGGCCATAACAAACGTGTTGTCGACATCGTGAGGGAAAGCGTGCTTCCAGCCTACGTCGATATCCTTGATACTGAAATTATCGTCGATAAGTCTATCGAAGCGTTGGATGCCGAGTTAAGCCAGTTCCCAGCACACTCACTGATTTTCCTTTTGAGTAATACCCTGCCTAAATCCGATGGCTCCGAATACAGCCCAGCGGAAACGGCAAGACTCCTTTCGTCTATCGCTCCGTTCCCTGTCTATACCTATTGGCATTCCCATATCGGTCACGGCGCGATAGGCGGTCAGATAGTCACAGGTTACAGCCAGGGTAAAGCCGCAGCTCAGCTGGCGCTCGAAGTGCTTTCAAGGGATGTTGCAACTCCCCTACCTTCCGCCATGTCAGCGCCTGCCTCATTGTTTTTTGACCTTGAATCCATGGAGAAGCACAAAGTATCTCGTGATGACCTACCCGAGGGCACCCGCTTCATTAACTACCAACCGCCGATCTGGCAGGAATACAAAACCGAAGCCCTGACCACTTTGGTGATTATCTTCGGTTTAGCTTCACTGGTACTTGCCTTCTCTTTACTGACCAAAAGACAAAGTGAAACTATTCACCAGATCAGTGATGAGAATGTAGAGCTGACACACGCACTGGATTTGAATCAGGAGGCATTGGACGATGTCACGCACCAACTGGAAGAAGTGAACCCGATTGATGAACTGACAGGATTGAGCAACTTCCGTCACTTCAACGACATGCTCGACAAAGAGCTTCGCAGAGCCAGTCGCTACAAAACCCCTCTCAGCTTGCTGATGATTTCCGTCGATAAATTTGAGGAATACAAATCAGCCCAAGGAGAAGAAGCCGCGAATAATGTACTGACAGACATCAGTAAAGTGATCTCCGAAACCTGCCAGCGCTCATCCGATGTGCTTGCCCATTTGGTGGACGAAAAATTCGCCATCATTCTTCCTCATACGACCCGAGAAAACTCGCACATAGTCTGTCAAAAGCTACATGATCAACTGATGGTTAAAAATCTTCCTTTCGTCCTGTCCCAAACAGGTGCTGTCACCCTTAGCATCGGCTTGTCATCTCTCGAAGCCAGCGGTGAGCGTATAAACCCACAGCACATGTTCAATACCAGCGAAATGATGAGAATAGATGCGGAGAGGCAAGGCGGAAACGGCACCCGCTCGGACATTATTGCTATTCATCCGGAATCAGGTTCTTCGAGCACCAGCTAGCCCTCACGGTTCACCTTCCCTTCACTCCCAAATAGCACCGATCATCTTCATATCGGTGCTTTCATCGCATTGGACTAACAGTCTTCACAAAATGGGTTAGTGTGAGCGGGTTGGTTGTTTTTCCTTAATTATTTTACGGAAAAGCTACTGTGCATCCGAAATACCTTATCGAAAGGCGCGCATGATTTATGCTGCGCCTCTTTTTTAGCCCAACAACTAGAACATCTCTACCCATAACAATGATTCGAGAATCAAAATTCTCGAGCATCTTCACCAATATAAGGACAGATAGGTATTTCACGGTAAAACAATAATAACTAACATCGCATTTGTTAGAAAAGATAGAGCACAATGAACCCTACAATCGCATACCTAGAGCGCACGCGCGTTCTCGTCGTTATCGGAATTTGTTCTGTAATTGCATACATTACAGGGTTTCTTTTCGGCGGGGCTTTTTACTACCACCTAGCCATTTCACTCGGCTACGGTGTCACTCTCAATTTTCTGCACGTATTTCTGGCGAGAAACTTCCCCAAATGGTCAAACCCCAAGCGAACGGCTATTGCCGTTAGCGTAGGCTCGATCATTGGCACCATGAATATGCAGTTGTGGATTTATCAGTACCGTGGTTTCTGGCGGACAGAAGTACTTCTTCCCACGCTAATATTCACGGTTTCTGTCGCGATCTTTACAGCCTGCTTTTTCATCATGCGTGACAGAGCAAGAGAAGCAGAAAATGACCTCAAAGATTCGCAACTGCGGCAAGCGGAGCAAGAAAAAGCCCTGATAAACAGCCAACTGAAAAGCCTCCAGGGGCAGATGGAACCGCATTTTCTTTTTAATACGCTGGCTAACATCCAGGTGTTAATTGACATTGATGCGCCCAAAGCAAAATTACTGCTCGAGAAAATCACGGACTTACTCAGGGCAAGTTTGAAACAGCAGCGCAAAGACACTGTCTCCCTGAATGACGAACTTAAGTTGCTGGACAGCTACCTCTCTATTCAACAGATCCGCTTATGTGATCGCATGGGGTTTGAAATCAAAGTCGACCCCTCGATCTCCAAGCAACTCCGCATCCCTCCATTCCTGATTCAACCAGCTGTCGAGAACGCCGTGGTGCATGGCATAGAGCCTTCAGTGAAAGGAGGATACATCCAAATCAATTTCTTGAAAGAAGACGACATGCTTACCGTGGAAATTTCCGATAACGGCATTGGCTTTAATGATGGTTCTAAAGGCAATGGTGTAAGCATGAAGAACGTGAAGGAACGCCTTTCAACCCTCTATGGTGAAAAAGGCAGACTAAAACTCATTCCCCATCATGGAGGGGGATTCACGACAAGGATTTCATTTCAATGCGAGCAATAATTGCGGACGACGAGCCGATTCTCCGTCATCACTTAAGTCGGCTTCTCGGGGCGGTATCTTCTGAGATTGACGTTGTAGCTAGCGCGAAAGACGGTATTGAGGCACTAGACCTCATCAAGAAACTTCAACCCGACGTGGTATTTCTTGATATCAGGATGCCGGGGCTGGATGGACTCGAAGTGGCGAACCTTATTAGCGATATGAAAAAGCCACCCCGCATTGTTTTCGTCACGGCATATGATCATTATGCCATCGAGGCCTTTGAGCAAGGTGCCATTGATTACCTTATCAAGCCCATTGATGAGAAGCGCCTAACCAAGACATGCTCTCGCTTAAAAACGCGTACCAAACCCACGCTAAATGCTGACGAGCTGACCCAAATACTTTCTCAAACAAAGGAGAAAGCTGAACAACCACTCACTTGGTTAAAAGCGGCAAAAGGTGAAGATATCCACCTTATTCATGTTGATGATGTCGAATACTTTCGGGCAGAAGACAAATACGTCACCGTCGTGACCAACGACGCTGAATACATCATCCGCACCCCGCTCCGCAACCTTTCTCAGATGCTGTGTGAGGAAACCTTCTGGCAAATTCACCGCTCTGTCATCGTGAAAGTGTCCGCGATAAATCGTGTATTTAAGGACATGACCGGCAAGATGGTGGTTGAAGTGGCTTCCAATCAGAGCCAACTCCCCGTGAGCCGAAATGCGCACGCTTTGTTCAAGCAAATGTAACTTATACCCAAACACTCTGAAGACGCTCGCATTCAGCATCTTCAGAGTGTTTGGGTGTCTATCACCTCGTTTTCGGTTCAAATCATCCAAATGCGGTTTATCGGCCAAAAATGCATTTGGTCTCATCGCACTTTTCTTTTCTCTAACCTGATGTAGCTTGGCATCGTGAAAAGACAAGGAAACACTCAAGGAGAAGGACAATGTACATCAAGGACAATTGGCTGAGTCGCATAACGCTGTTAGCTATTGTCGGATTCGTTGTCGTTTCCGCTTTGTGGTTTAAGCAAGTTAACGCCGGCCCGATGCAAAAGACGCTTCAAGACGCCTTTGTAGATGCCAGCACGGGAGACCGTAGCGCAGGCGATCACGTACTGAGCGCCGTCGAAAACCTGCTTATTCAGTATCCCGAAGATGCCCTGTTGACCGCCTATTACGGCAGTACTATGTCAATGAAAGGACGTGATTCGTGGCTACCTTGGAACCGCCAGAAGTATTCAGAAATTGGTGTCGACTCGTTAAATAAATCACTTAAAAGACTATCGGACGAGTCGTTTAACAAACCTTATTACGGGCTCAATGAAGGGCTTTACATACAGTCGCTTGCTGCCATCACCTTCATTAGTCTGCCTGAATCTTTCGAACAACGAGATCGTGGTTTTGAAATGCTGAAAACCATGATGGCGTCTGAAGAACTCGGTTACTACCCTTTCGGGCCACGTGCTTGGATACACATTGAAGCGGTAAAAGCCGCTATTGATATGGAAGAAACAAGCACAGCGACCCAATGGGCAAATGAAATGCAGCGCCTTGCACCTACCCATCCTTATACCCAACAAGCGCTGGAATTGGTGACAAACTAACCAAGCACATCATGCTTACGCAACTTTCTGCCCATCAATGATGTCTATACCCAAACAACTTGAAGATGCAGGATTCAGCGAGTTTGACTGGCGTTGTGATCGCGGCGTTCCTT
>NZ_LASY01000178.1:0-251 GCF_000973155.1 Grimontia sp. AD028
TTGATAGTGGTTTCCACCGCAGCCGGTGCGGTTGGCTGCGCTTCAAAGTCACCGCCGGAGGTCGCATTCACCGAGACGGTAAACACATCGTCATCCGCCGATTCGTTCAGGCTGTCATCAAGCGTATCGACGGTGAAATCGATGGAAGTGGTGCCTGCGGCGATCACCACATCACGGGTAACAGGCGTCACATCACCATCTTCTGTGGTCTTGTGGCCGATAACGACAGAGACGGTAAAGTCCGCCGTCGG
>NZ_LASY01000179.1:0-623 GCF_000973155.1 Grimontia sp. AD028
GATCTCTATGAGGTGAGAGGATGGAGGAGAGGTGATGACTATTCGATTACTGGTAGTGGCTTTAATGGCATTAATATCCTCACCGATGGAACAACTGTGCAGTTTGTCGATAACGATTCAACTGCCAACCGCGGTGGCGTAGTAGCTCCAGACTATTACACCTATGAGGGTGATGATACTCAGCGAGTTATCATTGATGGCAAAACCTATTCCTACATGCTCTGGAACACAGCGAAGTACAGCTTCTCGGGTCGAGTCGTGACTGCTGCGCTGATTTATGTAGATTTGGACGGTAACGGAAGAACACCCTATGTTTGGAGTGACTCGAATGAATACGCGGCATTTTTAGTGCCAGTGTCGGGTTCATTTGTTAAAGGTACTTCCGCAAGTACAGTAACTGGCTCGTCAGAACTTCCGACACTCACTTATACACAGCTTGGCGCTACGATGACCTCCTTTGATGCCTCAGGCAGTATTGGCGTGACAGACGTTGACTCAGACAACTCCTCGGTAACGTTCGATGGCACAGGGCCTTATGAGGGCAACTTCGGTTCTTTGGTGATTGTCAACGGTACTTGGACATATACGGTGAATGATACAGCGGTGGCTGATTTCACTGAAGA
>NZ_LASY01000018.1:0-79112 GCF_000973155.1 Grimontia sp. AD028
TCTGAATGCGAGCATCTTCATGTTGTTTGGGTATAAGACGAAGCCTCATGGCATTCGCCCTTATTGACCTGTTACTAGCCTAGACGAAGTGATTGTGGATTTGTTACCCGATTGTGTCTCATTTGTTAAAACGTCACCTATTTTTCAAATTAGGGGATATTTTTAGATTTATAGCCCATTCACAAAAACGAGACAGATGCGAAGAAATTTAGGGAGTAAAACTGAAAAGGCATCGTGATGAAGTCGATGCAGATTTCTTAAGACTCAGTTTCTTTGAGGCACGGATAAATGACGCTGTACGAAACACTTCGCACGGATTTGTTGAAAGGTGAGTTTGAGCCGGGAAGCCGACTCAGAATGGAATCGCTGAAAGAACGCTATGGCAGTGGTGTGAATCTTTTGCGCGAAAGCCTGACAAGACTCTCCTCTGAAGGCTTGGTGATTGCAGAAGGCCAGAAAGGTTTTCATGTCGCAAGCTTTTCAATCCAGAAGATGGAAGAACTCACCCGACTTCGCATTCTTCTTGAAACAGATGGCGCCCGCGCGTCCTTTGAAAACGGCGATATGGAATGGGAAAGCAACCTGGTTGCTGCCCACCATAAACTCGAACACGTCGAGAGCAAAATGCGCGAAAACATCGATGAGTATTTCATGATGTGGCACCGATGCGATTACGAATTTCATGCAGCTTTGATTGGCGCATGCCAGTCAGAATTACACATGCACTATCACAGACAGGTCTACGATCAATTTAGGCAGTTTGTCGTCATGGAACTTCGCACAGAAGGATTTCGTGGCAAATACGTGGTTGATGAACACCAAAGCGTGTTGGAGGCGGCATTGAATCGCGACCTCGATGCCTGTGTGAAAGCATTGGAAACCCATCTAGGTGGTTTCCTTACCCGAATGAAAGAAACAAGTGCCCAAAACCGACAGTAAAGCCTGTCGCATCATAATCATAACAAGGAAGTAAGCAGTAAATGGAGAAGCCAAGAATCGCCGTCGTCGGAGCAGGATTGATCGGCAAAAACCACATTCGACTCGTCTCGGAGAGCAAAGCGTGTGACTTAGCCGCCATTGTTGATCCGTTTGAAGCGAGCATCGACCTCGCCAACGAATATGGCGTGCCCCACTTTGAAACTCTCGTGGAATTGCTGGATTCAGGTTTGGCGGATGGCGTAATTCTCGCCACCCCTAATAACCTGCATGTCCCGCAAGCCAAGCTCTGTATTGAATATCGCATGCCGGCACTGATTGAGAAGCCAGTGTCTCACACCGTTGAAGAAGCCAACTCATTACTCGACATCGCCACCAAAGAACCCGGTATCTGGGATACTTTGCTGGTTGGTCACCACCGCATGCATAGCCCAATCATCAAGCGTACCCGTGAAATCATTGAAACGGGTGCTATTGGTCAGGTGGTAGCAGCTCATGGTAGCGCCATGTTCTACAAACCCGATGATTACTTTGTCGCTGCGCCATGGCGAACCAAAGAAGGTGGCGGCCCTATTCTGATAAACCTTATTCATGACATCGGCAACTTACGTTACCTATGTGGCGAAATCGTTGCTGTGCAATCCATGGCGTCTAATCGCCGCCGTCAGTTCGAAGTCGAAGACACTGTTTCGATCAATCTCAGCTTTGCCAACGGTGCACTCGGTACTTTCCTGCTTTCAGACACCGCTGGCTCTGGTAAGAGTTGGGAACAAACCTCGCAGGAAAACAAAGCCTACGCAAGCTATCCCGATGAGGATTGTTACCACATCGCAGGCACCAATGGTTCGATTTCAGTGCCAACCATGCGTCTCAAATACTACAAGAATGAAGAAGATCGCTCATGGTGGAAACCGTTCGAATGTGAAGATGTGTCGCTTCACCGCAAAGACCCATTGGTTGAGCAGCTCAACCACTTCTGCCGCGTGATCCGTAAAGAAGAAAAGCCATTAGTCACAGTACGAGACGGCCTGCAAAACCTTCGCGTGACTGAAGCCGTTGTTGAAGCGGTGAAAACCGGTCGCACCGTATACATTGACGACATCGCATAGGAGGGCGTGACATGAAATCTATTCTCGTGATGAACGGCCCAAACCTGAACATGTTGGGTCAGCGCGAGCCTGGGCTCTACGGACACAGCACCTTGGCAGATGTCGAACAGCTTTGCCGAGATACCGGCGAAAAGCACGGTGTCGTCGTCGAGTGCTTCCAAAGTAACCATGAAGGTGAACTGATTGAAGCACTGCACAATGCAGGCCGCGCAGTGAAAGCAGGAAAAATGATCGGCGTTGTGTTCAACGCCGGCGCTTACACGCATACCTCTATCG
Organism: Grimontia sp. AD028; assembly: GCF_000973155.1. Classification (NCBI taxonomy): domain Bacteria; kingdom Pseudomonadati; phylum Pseudomonadota; class Gammaproteobacteria; order Vibrionales; family Vibrionaceae; genus Grimontia; species Grimontia sp. AD028. The sequence goes on from NZ_LASY01000018.1 coordinate 2,322, forward strand.
CCCTTTATGACGCGATTAAAGCGGCTGAAGTCCCTGTGATTGAGCTTCATATTTCCAATGTGCATGCTCGTGAATCGTTTCGCCATCACTCCTACCTTTCACCTGTTGCAGTCGGTGTGATTGTCGGGTTTGGAATTGAAGGCTACGCCCTGGCTATCGACGGGCTGGTCGCAAAGCTGGGGAGCAAATAACGCATGATTTACTCCATCGCAACGGTTTGCCTTTCAGGCACCCTGAGACAAAAAATCGAAGCCATCGCCAAAGCAGGTTTTCGTGGGATTGAAATCTTCGAGAATGATCTGATCACTCACAACGGTTCGGTTCACGAAATCCGAAGCATGTTAGACGATCACGGTCTTGAGGTTGTTACCTATCAACCCTTCCGCGATTTCGAAGGCCTTCCTTCCCCTTACCGGGAAAAAGCGTTTGATCGCGCGGAAAGAAAGTTTGACCTGATGGAAGAACTGGGCACCGATTTGTTGATGGTCTGCAGCAGTGTATCGCCCCAAGCTTTGGGCGGTATCCAACGGGCAGCAGATGATTTCCATGAGCTTGGCGAGCGCGCAGCCAAACGCAATATGCGGGTTGCCTATGAAGCCTTGGGATGGGGTAAATATGTTTATGATTATCGCGACTCATGGGAAATTGTGCGTCGCGCTAATCACAAAAATGTCGGGCTGTGTCTCGACACTTTCCACATTTTTTCTCGCCAGACCGAGCTGGATACCATGCTCAACATTCCCGGCGACAGAATTTTCCTCGTACAGGTTGCGGATGCCCCTAGCCTTTCGATGGATCATCTCAGTTGGAGCCGACACTATCGCTGCTTCCCTGGACAGGGCGACCTTCCTATTGGTCAGTTTGTGTCTAACCTTCACGCGACGGGTTACGACGGGCCTTTCTCTCTTGAGATTTTCAACGATCAATTCCGTGCGGGCTCGACGGAAAAAACCGCCCGAGACGGCTACCGTTCACTGGTTTACGCCAACCGCGCGGCAGAAAAGTCCGCTGATACAGAAGCGCTTGAAATTCCAAGCGTCAACCCGCCCAGCGAAGTACAGTTTATTGAATTCGCCGTCAGCGACAATGAAAAGCTCGCCCTGACCAAGCTGCTGTCTCAGCTTGGCTTTTGTCACGCCGCTACCCACAAACGTAAAGATGTGGAATTGTGGAAACAGGGGAATATTCATCTGGTGATGAATATGGAGCCAGATAGCTTCGCCCAAAATTTCCACCAGCAGCATGGCGTCTCCGTTTGTGCTGTGGGTTTAACCTGTACCAACGTGGGCGATATGGTGGAGAGAGCCAAGAAGCTTGAGTTCTCGCCGGTTTACGGAAACCCAGAAAACGACACGCATGGCATTCCTGCCATCTATGGCCCGGGTCAAAGCCTCCTTTACATGGTGGATGACGCCGACCAGCCTCCGCATTGGGAGCGCGAGTTCAAATGGCATGAAGACGCCACTCAACACGCTTTCCTTAACAAAGTTGACCACGTAGCCACCACCATGAGCTATGAAGAAATGCTTCACTCGGTGCTGCTCTATCGTGCAATGTTCAGTATGAAAACCATGCCGACCGTCAGCGTTTCAGACCCTGGTGGCTTGGTGAAAAGTCAGGCCCTACAAACGCCAGATAAAGGGGTAAGTTTCACGCTTAACAGTACCCAAGCTTCGCGCACCGTATCTAGCCGAATTCTTGATCAATACGCGGGTACCGGCGTCAACCATATCGCTCTTTCAACCAAGGATATTTTTGCCACCGCCGAATTTATGGCAAAACAGCAGACTGAGACGATGCCCGTCACCGCCAATTATTATGATGACTTGGCCGCCCGGTTTACCCTTTCTGATGAAGTGATTGAAAAGCTCAAACGCTATAACATTCTTTACGATGAGGACGAGAATGGCAGCTTCTACCAACTCTACACTTCGATGTTTGCAGGCAGGTTCTGTTTCGAAATCGTTCAGAGAAATGGGTATCAGGGATTTGGCGCTGCAAACAGTCAGATGAGATTGACCATGCAGGCAAGGGAATTGAGCAGCTGACCTAACCACTCAAAGCCATCACCATGATGGCTTTGAGTCCTTAACATACAGTCAAGCCTTCCAATAATTATTCGCCGCCGCAACCGTCTGAAAATTCACGGCAATAACGTGGGAAACCGCGATCAAACTGTCTGCACTTTCCGCATATTCGGGACGTAGCTTCTCTCTCGCTTCCGCTGAAGGCTGTGTATATTTCACGCCCATTCGGGACATTTTAATGGCAAGTTGATAGCCAGCTTCTGGGCTGTCTGTGATTAACGTCGGTAACCATGCATCACTCATATTACTCTCCTTATTCTTAATTGCTCGCATACATACTGTTCGCACACAAACTATATGTCAACGAAATGATGTGACAATCAAGGCAAGTCGTAGATAATGAGACAAGTTACAAGTTATTGGAGATCACCTTGGCCGTTGCAGATATCGATAAACAGCTTTGTTTCGCCCTTTATTCAGCGTCTAACCGCGTGACGTCTTTGTATAGACAATTGCTGGACCCATTGGGACTGACCTATACACAGTTTGTGGTGATGATGGTGCTTTGGAAAGAAGACAAGCTATCTATCACTGAGTTGGCTTCAAGAGCAGAACTCAGCAAAGCAACGATGACGCCGCTGTTAAAACGATTGGAACAAAAAGGACTTATCCAACGTGCCGCCCTCCCAGACAATGACAGGCAGAAGTCTGTCGTATTAACCCAAGAAGGCATTGAGCTGTCCCGAAACAGCGCAGACATTACCGACAAAATATTCTGTATGACCGGACTCAGCGCTGAAGAAGCGAACACCATGATCTCGCTTTGTAAAAAGCTAGGCCGCTAACACGCCGTGAAAAAAGCCGTCTTTCGACGGCTTCGCATTACCTCAAGAATTCAAACACCCCATGAGTTTATCTTCGAAACTAACGTCCACGACTTGTGCAATAAGCTCAATCCGGCTTTCGAAACAATCATCCAGCTCCATTTCCAGCATGCTCGAATCGGAAAGGTTGTAACCAAACACTCCATCATCAGTGATGAATACGGCTTTCATTCGCTCGACATCAAGGTCATGCAGAAGCAAAGAAAGTTTCTTTCTATCAAAGACCTTGTCTGGTGAAAATCGCCAGCCTACGCTTTCAAAACCTTCACCCTCATTCTTTGCCATCAACACCCCGCTTTCTGGCATAGGTGCTTCTGAGGCAAGAGGTTTACTGCCGTGGTGATGATGATGGTGGTGATCATGCGCATGTGGCTGCGTCATGAAGGTCTCACCTTCAAATTCCTTGAAGTCGATTTGTCCGTGACGTGTAAACAGCACGTTCACATCTGGATGAGCATGCTTTTTCACATACGCTTCCAGTAAGGCTTTGTCCCCTTCTGCATAGAGATCAAGCTTGTTGCCCACCACAGTGTCAGCAATCGCAATCTGCTGATTAAAAGTATCGTGATGGGTGTAGCGCGCCTCTGACAGTTTTCTCGCATCAACCAAAGTCAGTGTTTTCTGAAGCGAGAGGACATCTCGATAGTGTTCAGAGGACAAGACTTCCAAGACTTCTTTGGGATGTCCAAGACCGGTCGGTTCAATCAGCAGTCGATCAGGTTTGGCTTCGATCAGTAATTGATTTAGCGCGATTTGCATAGGAAGTCCCGCTGCGCAGCACATGCAGCCACCTGGAACTTCCTGAATGAACACTTTCTCTCTTTCGCTATGCTGCCCTTGAAAAAGGCTGCCATCTACACCGATCTCACCAAACTCATTGACCAATACGGCCCAACGCTCGTTCTCCGGCTTGTTCTTCATCAGATGCAAGATGGCGGTGGTTTTACCTACGCCGAGGAAGCCGGTAATGATGTTGGTTGGCACACTCAGAATCGCCGAATTATCAGAGCTCATTGGCGATCCTCCTGTAACCCTGTACCAAGGTGTGGTTTGCGGAAACCACAGACTCAGAAAACGCTGAATACTCCGGTGGTACTTTAGAGATACTGTTTAGATCGAAGCCCACACCGATGTTGGTCATTGGCGGTACATGGAAGCTCTCAGGGAGATCCATTCCGTCTACAACACAGTTATGGCGGATGACACAGTGCTTACCCACAACAGCATTAAACACCACAGAGTTAAAACCAATGAAAACGTCATCACACACTTCGCATGGGCCGTGGATGATTGAGCGATGCGCAATCGATGTGCGCTCTCCAATGGTTACCGCAGCGCCTGCTTTAGAGTGAATCACCACACCATCCTGAATATTGGTGTCACATTTAATCAGGATGGGTTCCATTTCACCCGCATCGTTCACCTCATCCGCACGAATCACGGCATAAGGACCAATAAATACGTTATCTTCGATGATGACTTTGCCGCAGATAATTGCGGTGGGATCGACGAACGCATTCTCCGATACGATTGGCATGTCGCCGTTTGGATTTTTTCTTAACATATCAGCGCTCAATTCTTCCTTTAAATCTCTATGTCAAAGAGTGTTACTGTTCAAAACGGCTTTCAACTCGGTTGGAGTCGCTTACTTTTCACATTCATCGCATAAGCAGGTGATTTCAAGCTGGGGACTGACAACGGTAAAGCCCTCTTTTCGGGCACCTAGTTGCAAGCTGGAAGCGAGTTTGGGGTCGATGGCCTGTTCTATGATCTTGTCGCACTTCGCGCAGATGAGGAACTGAGGGACGCCATGCTCGTGATCGCAAGAGATGTGAGAGCAAGCAATGAACTTGTTCGATACTTTTAGCTTATGAGCGAAATGTTCGCCTTCCAGAAAGTCGAGACTGCGATATACCGACATAGGCTGAACGCTCTGCCCAAATTCCGTTTTGCAATAATCAACCAGCTCGTAAGCGGAGAGGGATTTTTCAGAATGAACGAGCGCTTTTAGAACCAATTTGCGTTTGGCGGTGAGTTGCCTCCCCTTCGCTTTGCATTTCTGCGCGACTTTTTCTATCAGTGCGTCTAAGTCAGTCATGGTGAGCCTTTAGCGATTTCTCCGCTCGAAATATAAACACAATTGTTATGTTATAACATACCAACAATGAGACAACCAAGTTATCTATAGACTTGTGATTACCATGGAGAGGCTGTTTCAGCAGAGAGTGATGAAGCGTTGAATCAGACGACCTAAACAAAAAAAGCCATCTCAATGATGGCTTTTTCATTCTTGATGGCGTTCGTGTTATTGGTTTAACCCGCTCTTGCACCATTCGGCGTTTCGGTTTCTGGGCAGGCCAAGCAAGGCTGCAGCTTATCTTCATAACCAATATCGAAAAGCATGCCCTGAGACACCTCACCAGCCATTTTTCTCTCCGGCAGGTTTACGACAAACAAGGCCTGTTTACCTTCAATCTCCTTAGGATTTTCACGCTCTTGCTTAATCCCCGCCAAAATTGAACGTGTGTGGTCGCCGAAATCAACGGTCAGCTTCATCAGTTTGTCGGATTTAGCAACTTCACTGACTTCGATGATTGGTCCAACTCGGATGTCCACTTTTGCAAAGTCATAGAATGTAATTTCGTCTTTAATCGGCGCAGGTTTCATACAGATATCCTTAACAGTGTTTAGGGGCTGTTAAATCCCTATGACTAGGAAATCTCAAAAGTGGTGCCTGAGAATTTCCTTAATCAATTTTCCAAGGCGGATTCAGACGATTCTCTCCTGCCCAATACAGTTTGATTTCGTTGCCTGATGGATCTCTTAGCGCCGCTTCTTTCCAGAGATACGGCTTCATCGTAGGCTCTTGGTCGAATTCAATGCCCTCAACTTTCAGTCGCTCGAACAGCTCATCCAGCGCTTCATGTTCAAAGTAAACCACGCCACGACTTATCACCCCTTTCTTTCCAGGATCGAGGAAGATAGAGAAGCTTGCGTTACCTTCTGGAAAGGAAAAACGTGCGTAGTGATCGTCACTAACAATCTGAATAAGCCCGAGCTTTTTATAGAATGCGACCGCAGACTCCATGTCATGTACCGCTAATGTCACTTGGTTTAAGTTCATGTTTTCCTGCTTTTTATTAAACTTTCTTTAGTAGATAGCTCAGACTAAATCCTTTCTTGGCGTCATTGACCAAAAAGCCGACTTTCAGGACGAAAACTGCGAACGACATCCGCCGCCTTGATGAATACGACAAGCATTCCTTAAATCGGCGGTCGATGACTTTATTGAAAACAGACGGCCAGAAAACACAGATACTCAACGACTACGCCGCCGAGCACCTGTATCTCTTCAAGCTAATCAGCGATTGGCAAGATGTGGCATTTAAGCCGAAGGATGACTTTACGGCACTGGTGAAAGCTCGCATCGCGGAGCACAAGGAAAAGGCTGAGAGTATTGCGGCGAAAGTACAGACGAGGATGCCAGCAAGCCAAGTCCAAACCATCACAAAGAAGCAACTCGATAACGGCATGATAAGCATCGCCAAGTGCGACTATGGCTACCTGATGGAAAGGGATGCGAAATTGTCTGCGTTGGAAGCGGCTGGCGTGGATAGCTGGGCAGGTTATTTTGTATGAGCGCCTCGAAGGAGGCACTGTAAACTGGAAATGGACAGGAATCAGTTAGGACTATTGCTCTAAAGCGTTCACTTCGGATAACCTCAGGTTGGGGAAAACGAAGTAAATGGCTTTGATGTTTGTTGGAGAACGTTGACTGTCCTTGCCTCTGAGTTAAAGAAACTATTGAGGTAGAGTAGTTGTCCACATTCATGCCTATTTCTTTTACGAGTAACAATTTCGCTATGAGATAGCGTATCATATGGACGATTCTTTTTATTAAAAATAATATTATTGTGATAGTAATCACTGCCATATGAAATAATATCCACTTCAAACCATCACTATATTATTCTGAAATACAATAAAGAATTACTAGATTATTAAATGCATAGGGTGATTTTTATTTTTCCTATTTTTCCTATTTTTCTACAAAGGTTTGTATGGTTATCATATTGACATTAGAGAGATTCTTTTCTTTTATAATCCCGTAAAGTTCATCTGAAACTATTTTTATAATTCCCATTCTCATCTCATGCCAAGCAGCCTTTCCTACTACTCTGTCGGCATAAATATTTATACTTCCCTCATAAGAAAAAGTAAGACGAGAGTCTGGTGTAATTTCCAATCCTGACACAGGCTTAATTCCGCCCGAGTCAAGTCTTATTGAATCAATAACATTCAATATCCTCCAAAAATATGCATCTCCCAGCTTTTTTGAATCTGCATTGAAAATTTCAACAGGAATAAACTGATGACCACCTGATGGCTCAATATTTTCTATGCAACTTTTTAATTTTTCAGTTATTAGCGCTAAACCACACTGCCATCCTTGATAGTCATAAATCATTTTATTTGAAGGGGTAATTAATTTCTCAGGGAGTAGAGCTATCTGTTCTTCATTTAGAGGCACCGATAAAAAATCAAACCTCGCGAACATCTCTCTTGCACCAGATTTCCGAGCAGCTCTTTTGGCTAGCCTCTCTTGTTCTTCTAGAATTAATGAAAGTGTGTGGAGTTTATTTTCACATTCTTCGCTCAGACAATAAGTTTCGATTAACGGGAGATTAAAATCTCTCTTCAATTCTTTGGCCATTAATGTAATTCCTTCTATTTTCTCTTGGTTGGCATTGCGCCCATACCTTCAAGTACAGACGGTTCAACCTATTTTGCCATTAACATTGCTGAAAGCACCGACTCAACAAAGAGATACGAAGCATCAAATCAAATGGGAATTCTGCCATGCCCAGCATTGAATAATGTTCTCGCCAACGTCAACCCTTTCTTTTCTTGGTGTTTTAGATTAGTTTTTGTATGGAAAGATGTGGATTTTTGGAGTTGTTAAAAAACACTGGCCAAACAACTTTGGGGCATGAAACATTCGGTATGTCCCCAGTGATGCTAAAGTTTCATTAGCAACTGAACAAATTGTAGGGTTGTGATGTCATTGAGAGATACTTTAAAAAACGTAGCCATATTTAGCATCGTAGCTGGTTTTCTTTTTCAACCAGCAACCGCTATGTCGCCAGATGTTCACATGTTTTGCCAAGGGCAAACAGATAAGCTGAAAATGCTGGCTCAATACACACCAGAGCAACTTCGGAAGCTGCGAAGGCACTTTGCAAATGCCACCTCATTTGAGGCGCTTAGTATCCTAACCGACTATCCCATTGATTTAATGATTGCTGGCGCAATGGGACATCAAGACATTACGAAATTTGAAGCTGAACAAGCCGTTCGTAACCTCATTAAAGAGATAGAAATTCCAGTGATTAATGATGCTATTGAAGTTTCCGGAGTCAGCAATGAAAAGGTTTGGGATCAGGCGTATAAAAACTGCGTATCCACTAATGTGGAAGACTTCCAGAAGTATCTGTCTAGCCAGTGACCAAAACACCTACAGCGACACACTGAATGTGACCAGAGGGGATCACGTCACTTACTTTAACGTTTTTGGGATTACTTAATATAAGTCAAATTTGTGTCTGCGAATTGAGTTGCCTCAACTGTCGAAACTCACTTTGGGGCACAAGCAACTTACGCTACCGCCCTTCGCTTCTCGGCACGCAACACGCCATCACTGTCTAAAAATTTTGGCGGGAATGTACCACAAAGTGCATAAAGCGAGACTTGATTTTGATCGCATGAAGTGTCGAGTGTGGAGATTTTGTTCTAATAAATCAGATGGTTGAAAAATGAGAGGGTTGAGGGGATAAGGTTCAGATTTATCTAAAGCCTCTAACGTTGATTAATGACCTCTTACTGCGAAAGTAACACCACAGATTATGAAAAGAAAAACAAGCCACAAGATAAGAGGCATGGGATTTCCATTTTTCGCCTCGGACGCTAGATATGCATTGAATTCCTTTTTACTCTGCCTGCGACCATATTTTGTTGAATGGTTGTGCTGACCCAGAGGGGTAGTTCCTGACTCAACATACTGCTTTGCTGCTTTTAGTGTAGGAACCGGGCCAAAGTCATGCGAACCGTTAGCATCTAATATAAGCCAACCTGAGCCCTGCTTTACTATGAACCGGCCATCTTCCACAGAGTACTGACCCGCCTGGATTCGACTAACTCTCATCAACACTAACTCCCCAATGAACTGATAACAGAAATGTACTACGAAATTTATGAAGCAAGATTTGATTTTGATCGTATCAGGAGTCGAGTGAGGAGATTTTGTTCAAAGAAATGAGTTGGTTGCATGGTGAGAGGGCTAAGGGCAATATAGTGCTGCTCTTTTTTCAAGGACCCCAGTAGTCGAAGTAATACGTCGTCCCCTTTTTAACGTTAACGGCAATCCTAGAACCACATTCAATGGTTACGTCCCCAGGCATTATTTCTGCCTTTTGATAAGGTCCGTGGGGCCATTCCTTCCCGTTGACGACTAGAGGACCACACATGCCTCCGTTGTCATCTTGTATCACAAGATATGTCTTTCCATCAGGCGATGGTATGTACCGACCTCTCAGCTCATAAGTGGCATCTGGGTTCTTTCTTAGGTGACTATCAACCATTACCCCGAGGACAACTGCCACGAGGAAAAGGGATATGAATAGTAGGTACTTTAAAAACGTTTTCAAATGCTGCCCTACCCGCTAAGTTACTTCCTTAACTCCAGCTTTATAATGTCATTGTCAATGTAGGATATACGTACATATTTACCCTCTCTGATGGGTCCACCGTGTGATGCGGTGTTATTAAAAGCAGGTGTAACTATAGAGTCTGAATAGCTGAACCTTATGCCATTTACACTGAACGTCTCTCTTTGGCGTCCGGTATAAGGCATAGAATTAAAATCTTCGACATATCCCTCTACGACAAAGTAACTGCCCCTGTCGTAGCTGCTGATTAGAGATAGCGTTTTCGAACCTAAGCTAAATGCCGAACTGCCTGTACAAAGCACTGAAAAGATTAAGAGCACCGACGCAGAAATGGCAATACTTTTTGTTGTGGCCGGTTTACCTAGAACCAGTATATTCCAGCTTACTAACTTCTCTCTAAACCGAATGATCAGAAGAAATAAAGCGATGAATGCCAATCCTGGGAGGACAAAAAAAAGCGCTAAAAAGCCCTCATACTTAACGTTAAAAGCAACTTCATACATATGACTTCAATACCGTATTATCAAAGAAAACAAAGGCGTTTCCTGCCAATTTGAGATAGCTTAAGCGATTAGGGAATGAGCTTCCAACTTCGAATCATTTCTCATTTAACAACACAATCTTCCAGCGCCAACAACTGCTAGAATATAAGCGCTTTCCTTTTCAGAGATAACCATGACAACCACAACACCTAAGAGCCGCACTGACTGGCTCATCTTCTTCCGCCGTGCAAAGAACGTAGATACATTGGATTTGATGCTGGATGGCGCATTGAAGAAGCTCAATACACCTGCCGAACAGGCTGATGCGATACTTGGTCATGAAGCCAGATTGAATGAGCTGGAGGGCCCAGGTTGATAAGTTGAGAACCCACCCACTAAACAGGTTGAAAAGTTGAATAAGAAATTCAGCCAGTGCCCCATTTAGAGGAAACACGAAGAACTAATTTATTAAGTTCAAAACATTAAATACTTACACTGATTTATAAACTTGCTATAACTCCCCTACTTGCTGACGAAACAACCAAAAACGAAACGATATGGATATCAACTTCAAGCAGCTCATCTCAGAAAGCTCAACGTCTGCCCTTCAAATCGAGAACTGGACGATTGCCAACAATGAATCTTGGGCGGTTTTTAGCACGGAAGGTGACATTGGCTCTCTTCTGGGTGGCGTGTTGTGCGAAACCATCGAATTCGATGGGGAGCTGGCAATCGGCGATGGAAAAATTGCGCAGGTTTCGCTAGTCGAACAGCAAAAACTCTTAGAGGAAGAACGCGCCAAAGATGACACTGACTTTCTTGACCGCATAGATAACGGCACCAGCGTCTATGACCTGATTTTCGAACAATGCGAAGACGCGGCACTAACCCGTCAATTGATTGAAGATCTCGATCTCGTACACCTCAAAGAGAGTGGCTTTCGTGTGCTTTCCACTGGCGAAACCCGTCGGGTGATGTTGGCTCGTGCGTTGGCAGAAAAGCCTGACTTTGTGGTGCTGGACAACCCTTTTGCAGGCTTGGACATTGCTCACCGTCAATCACTTGCTGACTATTTAGAAAAGCTTTCTGAATCAGTTCAAATGATGGTGGTATTCGCGCGGGAAGAAGACCTTCCCGATTGGGTTGATCATGTCGCCATGTTTGAACGTGGAAAATTGGTAGAACTGATAGACAAAGCAGGATGGGACAACCACCCCATCATTCAGCAAATTGCCGCACAGTCTGAGCAACAAAGTGAAGAGATGATGACGCTTATCCGTCGTTATCAGCACGCCACACAATTCGAAAACCCGATTTTCGAATTGAGAGATGGCAAAGTTGAATACACAGAGAAAACCATTTTCACCGGCGTAAACTGGCGAATTGATAAAGGCGAGCATTGGCAAGTTAAAGGCCCTAACGGCTGCGGAAAAAGCACCATCCTAGGAATGATCTTTGGCGATCATCCGCAATGCTACAGCAACGACATTCACATCTTCGGGAAAAAGCGTGGCTCAGGCGAGACGGTGTGGGAGATTAAAAAGCATATCGGCATGGTTTCTTCTGCCCTTCACCTGCAATATCGCGTTAGCTGTTCGGCATTGGATGTCATTCTTTCCGGTTTTTATGACTCTATTGGCTTGTATTCCCAACCTAGCATTCAGGAACGCACCATAGCCCGTGAATGGCTGGATATTCTCCACATGAGCCAATATGCCAAAACGCCTTTTCGTAAGCTGGAATACGGACAGCAAAGACTGTTGCTAATTGCTCGCGCAATTGTGAAGCAACCCACTTTGTTGATTCTGGATGAACCCTATCAAGGCTTGGATTATCTGGGACGACGCTTGATGAAGAATACTTTGGAGTTGATAGCGCGGGAAAACCTGAGTCAGCTCCTCTATGTTTCGCACTATCAGGATGATGAGCTGGAAAGCATCAAAAACGCACTGACTTTTGTTTATGACGACAGCGCTCAGTGCTACCGCGCCGAATTAGAAAGAAGATAAAAAAGGCCGCGTCAACGGCCTATCTTTCAAATCAGCTTGTTTAGGTCTATCCGTTTATCCGCATTAATAGCCCATAAACTTATCAATCAGCAGTTCCAGCTTCCCTTCAAGTTCGCCTTCAAAATCGTCAAGGCTCTTGTCGAACTTCTCCAGGTACTTACCAGCCTGATCCCGGGTCAGCTTTCTTCCTGACATATTGAATTGCATTTCCGGTAAGGATTTGTCGTTTCTTGGTACCACGGCAAGAGAGATAAACCCAGAGTTCAAGGCATTCATCTCATCCAGAATGTATTGGCAGAAATCGTCGATTTTGCTCGCGCCCTCTGGCCCTAAGCAACCAGGTTCCAAACGGCAAATCACGTTCAACTTCATCTCTTCTGGCACTGTCGCTGCGCTTCCCATAGATCTCGTCCTTATTGTTATATTTAACATTTATCCTAGACCAGCAGACGCAAAAAAGCCCAGAGAGGCATGACGATTATCTCTGAGCAAAGGGATAGCTTGGGATTGATAGTTAGGTGTTAATCCCGATCTCGTTCCGAATCCATCACCTTCATCTGACCTTCGCTATAACGCTCTCCCACTACAAGGTCATCATGGATTAGCGTAGAAAGGTGCGAGACAACATCAGGTGTCATAGTGACGTTGAGGGCGCCAATATTTTCCCGCATGTATTCGATGTGTTTGGTACCTGGGATCGGGACTAACGTTTTGTTGCCCTGGCGATTGGGCTGATGAATCACCCAAGCCAGCGCGAGTTGTGCCAGTGAACAGTTCAGCTCTTTGGCAACTTCTTCCAGTGGTTTCAGCAATTCGCTGTTTTTTGCAAAGGCGTCAGCGTCAAACCTTGGCCTTGCGTTATTGGTACGAATATCGCCGTCGGTCAACAACGAGGCTTCTTGGGCTTTCCCCGTCAGGAATTGACGACCGAGCGGCGAGAATGGCACAAAAGTGGTGCCGAGTTTTTCGCAAACATCGAGCATTTTAAGTTCAGGCAATCTTGTCCAAAGCGAATATTCCGACTGCACGGCCGCAATAGGATGGATCGAATGTGCGCGTCGCAATGTATCGCTTGAAACTTCAGATAGCCCGATTTCGCGGATTTTCCCCTCTTTGACCAGTTCTGCCAACGCACCGACGCTCTCTTCTATGGGCACTTTCGGATCGAGTCGGTGCAGGTAGTACAGGTCGATAACATCGGTTTCCAATCGCTTTAGGCTGGACTCACACTGAGAGCGAATGGTTTCCGGTCTGCCATCAATGGTGGGTTTTCCGTCTTTCTTAAAAAGCGCGCATTTGCTGGCAAGAACGTACTCACTGCGGCGATGTTTCACTGCCTTGGCGATCAGTTCTTCGTTTTTACCGCCGCCATACATGGTGGCGGTGTCGAGGAAATCATAACCTGCGTCGAGCGCTTCATTGAGCAACTGGATGGAGGTCGGTTCGTCGCTTGGGCCATAGCCATGAGACATGCTCATACAACCAAGTCCAATCGGCGATACCGCCAGTGAGCCAATGTGTCGCTTTTCCATAGGTGTCATTCCTTCTGCTTTTTCTTATTCTTTGCTGGTTAGCATGATTTACTCACCCAGTGCTTTCTCGATGCGATCCAGGACCTTCATGGCAATCAATGCCTGGTTCACACTGGCGTTCGGCTCGCGGCCTTCGCGGATAGCGGCGATGAACTCACGATCCTGCAATTCGATGCCGTTCATGGATACATCCACTTTGCTGACATCAATCGGGTTCTCTTTGCCATCGACCAGGTCGTCATAACGGGCAATGTAAGTGCCGTTGTCACAGATATAACGGAAGAAGGTTCCCAACGGACCATCATTGTTGAACGACAGCGACAGAGTACAAAGCGCGCCAGACGTGGTTTTCATGCCGATGCTCATGTCCATGGCGATACCGAGTTCTGGGTGTTTTGGTCCTTGCATGGCCATCACATCCACAATCTCTTCGCCGGTTTGATAAGCAAACAGGTCAACCGTGTGGCAAGCGTGGTGCCAAAGCAGATGATCCGTCCAGCTGCGCGGCTGACCCAAAGCATTCAGGTTTTTACGACGGAAGAAATAGGTCTGCACATCCATTTGTTGAATGTTCAGTTCACCCGCGCGGAACTTCTTGTTCAGATATTGATGGCTTGGGTTAAAGCGGCGCGTATGACCCGCCATGGCAACCAATCCGGTTTCTTTCTGAACATCACACACGGCTTGGGCATCAGCCAGAGAATCCGCCATCGGGATTTCTACCATGACGTGCTTGCCCGCTTTCATTACTTCGATGGCTTGTCTGGCGTGAATAGGTGTCGGCGACGTAATAATTGCCGCTTCAACGCCCGGTTGAGCCAGCGCTTCCTGTAAGTCCAATGTCCAGTGCGCGATCCCATATTTTTCGGCCGTTGCCTTGGTGCTTTCCTCTACACCACCGGCAATCGACACTACCTCCACATCGTCAATGTTCTTTAGCGCATCCAAGTGCTTATGACCGAAAGCACCTTCACCCACCATAATGATTTTCATTGTCTATTCCTTAAAAGTTCTTTTACCTTCCGTGACCCTGTCACTCGCATTCTCTAAAATCGTCAAACCATAATGCGAGTTTGACACTGGGGCATGGGTGAAACGGTAAACTTCATCCACCTTGTCATCGAGCGCGCCACGCATTACCAGCCACATAATTGCTTCAATGCCTTCTGAGCCTGTTTCACGCAGATATTCTGTGTGGGAAACTTTCTTCGCTGCTTCCGGTTCATTCACCATCAGATCTAGCCAGTTACAGTCGTATTCGACGTTGATCAGACCTGCACGTTCGCCTTGCAATTGGTGAGATAATCCACCGGTGCCGAAAATGGCGACTTTGGTCTCTGCCGGGAAACTTTCCACGGCTTTGCGGATCGCTTTACCGAGGTTGTAACAACGGTTTCCTGTTGGCTGAGGATACTGAACCACGTTGACCGCCAGCGGAATCACCTGACAAGGCCAGGCTTTTGGTCGCCCGTAAACCACGGAAAGTGGAACAGTGAGGCCGTGATCGACATCCATTTCGTTCACAATGGTCATGTCGAACTCATCCAAAATCAGGGATTCGGCAATGTGCCAAGCCAGTTCGCTGTTACCTTCACACACCGGTACCTGACGCGGGCCATAGCCTTCATCCGCAGGGTTAAACTGTGGAGCAACACCGATGGAGAAAGTCGCAATAGATTCCAGCGAAAACGCCGACGCATGGTCGTTGTAAACAATCAGGCAAACGTCTGGCTTCACCTCTTCCATCCAATCACGCACTGGCTGAATGCCGTTCACGAAACGCTGCCAGTATTCGCCTACCATGGTGCCGTTATCCATGGCTGCACCTATCGATGGGATATGCGAAGTCCCTATACCGCCAACAATCTTACCCATCGTACTGCTCCTTGTTCTCAGGCTTGGCGTAATACTCGGCCCATTCCGCTTTGCTGCGGTTGCCTTCGATCGAACGACCACCATTCAGCATCATCTGCTTGAAGTCTTCGAAGGTCATGCCATTGCCCGACATCGCTGCTCCGGCATGTTGCATGGTCATGCCATCAAAGATCGCGATTTTAAAGGTGTAATAGATATTGCCGCCAAGACGCAGCATGCCTAGCCAATCGCGCTTCAACACGGCTTCACGCTGCTCAGCAGTCATAGGAAACTTGTCGATATACGCTTCTTCGCTCTCGCGGAATTGGTCTCGGTTCTCAGCTTTGTTCAGCGACATGCAAAACATGTTGAGGTGATACCCGGCTCTCGACTTCTCACCGTCAAAGACATAGGTTCCGGGAATATCGTCGTAATCTCTGTGTTCACGCATTTCCATTTCCCCCTCAGATCAATCCTACTTCTTTCAATCTGTTATCCAGACGGGCAAACACATCTCGGGTGTTGCCGTTGAAGACTTTGGCTTTGTCTTCATCATTAAGCTTAGAACCATCGATGTAACGTTTGGTATCGTCGAAGTAATGCCCTGTCATTGGGTCAATACCACGCACCGCGCCAATCATTTCTGAGGCAAACAGGATGTTTTCGATTGGCACCACTTCCAACAGCAAATCGATACCTTCCTGATGGTAAACACAGGTATCAAAGTAGATGTTGTTTTCGATGATTTCTGTCAGCGAAGGCAGATTCATCATGTCACACAGACCGCGGAAGCGACCCCAGTGGTAAGGCACTGCACCACCGCCATGTGGAATGATGAACTTCAGGTCAGGGAAGTCTTTAAACAGGGTTTTCGACATCATCAGTTGCTGGAACGCTGTGGTGTCTGCACCCAGATAGTGTGACCCAGTGGTATGGAAACAACGGTGACAACAGCCACTCACGTGGATCATCGCCGGTACTTCCAACTCACACATTTTTTCGTAGATTGGATAGTAGAACTTGTCATCGAGTGGAGGTGCAGTCCAGTAACCGCCTGATGGGTCCGGGCTCAGGTTGCAACCCACAAAACCGAACTCTTTGACCGTTCGCTCAAGCTCTGCAGCACTCGCTGTCATATCCGCATTCGGTGACTGAGGCAATTGTGCGGCACCGATGAAGTTCTGCGGATAAAGCTCAGTAATACGGTAGATAAGCTCGTTACAGTGTTCAGTCCAATATTTACTGGTGGTTTGGTTACCAATGTGGTGCCCCATCCAGCTTGCACGCGGCGAGAAAATGGTGACATCCGTACCGCGCTCGTTTTGCAGTTTCAGCTGTGCGCCTTCAAGGCTGTCACGGATTTGGTCATCCGAAATGTTTACGATGCCTTTTACGTGATCAAACAGAGGATCAATTGCGAGCTCTTTTTTCTGCTGTTCACGGTATTCGCCCAATTCAGCCGGTGCTGTGGTGTAGTGACCGTGACAGTCGATGATTAAAGGTGCCTTGCTCATTCTAAATCCTCCAGCTTATCCACGTAGCGAAATCCTGATTGCTCCAACTTTGGACGCATGTTGTACATGTCGAGCCCAAGAATGCCTTGCGCCAACATACCGCGTTTTGTTTCTTCGTTTTCCATGCGTGCCTGAGCAGACTCCAATACGGTTTCTGCGGTTTTACGCGGTACGACACACACACCGTCGTCGTCAGCCACAATCACGTCACCAGGATAAATTGACTGATCGCCACAAATCACCGGAACGTTCACGGAACCCAAGGTAGCTTTCACCGTGCCTTTGATGGAAACCGCTTTTGACCACACTGGGAAGTTCATTTCCGTCAGGTCTTTGGTATCACGCACACCTGCATCAATGATCAGTCCTTGCACACCTCTCGCTTGTGCCGAGGTCGCCAGCAAGTCACCGAAATAACCATCAGTACATGGCGATGTGGTCGCAATCACCAGTACATCACCTGGCTGACAAAGCTCGATAGCGACGTGCACCATCCAGTTATCACCCGGTTGCGCCAGCACAGTGACTGCGCTACCCGCAATTTGTGCGCCTTTGTAAATCGGACGCAGTTCATGGTTTAGGTTGCCTGTACGTTGTTGCGCTTCGTGTACCGTTGCACTGCCACAACCGGCCAGCCCTTCAATCACATTGGCATCGGCGCGTTCTATGTGTTTAACCGCCACACCTTGAATCGTTCTCATAGACATACTTCTGTCCTTGCGTCTTTAGTCATCAAATCCGTAAAGTCTTGCTGGGTTGTCCACCA
Organism: Grimontia sp. AD028; assembly: GCF_000973155.1. Taxonomy (NCBI): domain Bacteria; kingdom Pseudomonadati; phylum Pseudomonadota; class Gammaproteobacteria; order Vibrionales; family Vibrionaceae; genus Grimontia; species Grimontia sp. AD028. The sequence goes on from NZ_LASY01000018.1 coordinate 20,115, forward strand.
GAATTTTTTTCTGGGTCGCTTCGTCACGTGCAATCAACGGAACGAGATCCAACAGATCTGCATCATTAGGCATGTGTTTTTTAATATTAGGATGCGGATAGTCAGTCCCCCAGAGCACGCGGTCTGGTGCCACTTCCACCAAGCCCTGCGCATAAGGTACGGCGTCATAAAATGGCGGTGCCATTGCAATTCGTTCAGAACCACACACTTTTACCCACCAGCTCTCACGGCGCATAAACTCAAGCAGGATTTGATACGCCTGCTGACCCACACCTTCTGAGGTAGGTACACGACCCATATGGTCAACCACGATGGTCATGTCGATACGGTTGAAGAAATCTTCATACTTGATGATGTCCTCAGCATTCACGTGAATGACCAAGTGCCAGCCGTATTGCTTCACACGCTCGAGCACTCTCGCCATCATTTCCAGGTTTGGCGCTCCACCCAAATGGGTCACAAAGTTAAACCGGATACCGCGAACGCCGCCTTCATGCAGATCCTGAAAATCGTTGTCCGTAAAGGTGTCATCCGCCATACAAACGCCACGATAAGCTCCGTTGCTTGATGCAATCGCATCCATCATGGCGCGGTTGTCGCGGCCATGGCAGCTCGCCTGTACAAGCACTGCACGCTCAATACCCAGCTTGTCGTGGACACGTTTCAGCGCATCCTTACCCGCATCGGGCGGCCAATAAGTCGCCGTTTCCGCATAAGGAAACTGTGCGTGAGGACCGAACACGTGGCAGTGCGCATCACACGAGTTTGGCGGCGCTACAAAACGCGGCGTTCGCGTGTTGTTATCTGGTGGCATACAGCTTGGCTTGGTCATTCCATGACTCCTCATTCTTTTCGTTGTTTTTATTTGTTGATAGGGACAAAGAGCTCACCTCTGGCGAGCAATCTAGCGGTTCTCAGCAGCCCGGCTTTTGTGACGTTGTTTTGATCATCGAACGTTAACGTCATTGAAAACTCACCAGAGGGATGCTCAACAGAAATCGTCTTCACATTTCCTTCCGGGATTTCAGCAATGCCTTCAGCCACGTTTCCAGGCATGGCAGCAGCTGTTGCTACTGACACAGCACCGAGAACACCTATTGCGGTGTGGCAGACTCTTGGGATAAAGGTGCGTGAACAGATGTGCCCACCGTCTACAGGTGGTGCAATCAGGCTCATCTTAGGGACAACTTTGTCAGTCACATCCCCCAGATTCATCGCCTCACCCGCCTGCAAACGAATTGATTCAATTTTGGCTTTCAGTGTTTCGTTGGCGTTAAGTTCGTCGGCCGATTCATAACCCGACACACCCAAATCAGAAGCGCGCATCAAGACAACGGGCATACCGTTGTCGATACAGGTGACCTCTACACCATTGAAGGTATCTTTGATATTTCCAGTAGGAAGCAGGCTCCCAGTAATCGAGCCTGCGATGTCTTTGTAGTTGCAGATAACAGGCGCTGCAGTGCCCGGCACGCCATCAATCGCAGCGCTGCCTTCGTATTGCACTTTTTGATTCGGAGTCTGTACATCGAGGTCACAGCGGTTTCCGCTGTTGAGCATGTTCACACGGACAGTCGTGGTACCATCTTCGGCATCGACCAATCCGTTTTCGATAGCAAATGCACCAACACCGGCGAGGATATTGCCGCAGTTTGGAGAGGTATCTACCCGGTTCTCCCCTACCACCACCTGAACAAACAGATAGTCGACATCGCAATCGGGTAATGATGATGGAGAGACAACAGCAACCTTACTTGTCAGCGGATGAGCGCCGCCTAAACCATCTATCTGGCGGGCATCTCGGCCAACAGCATCGAGAATAACCTGATCACGTAATGCTTCATTTCTCGGCAGATTAGAGGCTAAAAAATAAAGCCCTTTAGAACTGCCACCGCGCATTTGCATATAGGGAACTGCCAGCATCTCTCACCTTCCTTGTGTGCTTTAAAAACAGCATAGGCATGATTTCGCTCGCAATAAATTCAACTTATTTACATTTTGTTGTACATTTTTAACATTCCGTTTTCCTGAGGTTGTACTGAATGGCTGATATCCCCCACTACTTTCTCTATGGCGAAGAACTTCCAGAGACCGCGCCGGACTACATGCACATTGCGCGATTGGAGCAGTCATTACCTAAGCACAATTGGGAGATCCACCCACACCGCCATGACAATCTCCACCAGCTGATGATCCTCGAGTCAGGCTCGATGCACGCTCAAATTAGGGAAAAAAGCGACGAATACTCTGGTCGTTGTGTTCTCTCCATTCCCGCCAAAGAAGTACATGGCTTCGCGCACCAGCCTGGAGTGACCGGATTTATTGTTTCGGTTTCCCACCCTTTCATGATGAGTTTATTTAACGACGCAGAAAGGCAGGGACTTGCGCAACTGTTTCGCGAACCTATGGTGATTCCACTCACTGTCGACACCGATGAAGGAGAAATCACAAGAATGGGTGAACGGTTGCTTGAAGAATTCCACACGCCAAAGATTGGGCAGGCTTCCATCATCGGTGCTTACCTGAAAATCGTCTTCGTCATGCTGGCAAGGCACCGGCAGCACAGTGAACTTCAAGAAAATACCGATGGAAAAACCGCCCTGTTCGAGCGCTTTGTCCGTTTGGTTGACACTCATGCCACCGAGCACTGGCAAGTCAGCCAATACGCCGAAGCATTGGGGCTCAGTCAAGGACAGCTTAACCGCATCTGCCAGCGTGCAGCAGGTCAACAAGCGTTAGCCATTGTTCACGAGCATTTACTGGATGAGGCAAAGCGCTTGCTAGTTTTCACTCAATTGTCAGCTAAAGAGATTGGCTACCAACTTGGGTTTAAAGATCCCGGCTATTTTTCTCGATTTTTTCAAAGACATACCGGACAAGCCCCTAAGCAATTCAAAACGCGGGTAGCAGAAAGTCAGCGTCAAATTTAGCGTTCGTTATGCGCTTAAATCGCGGTTGAAAAAATTTTTTGGCTTTTTTATGACGTATTTCTTCAAACGACATAAGCAATAAATACATCATTCATTTTCGTCCAAGTTTCTATTCAAAGGCTTGCTAATCAATTTATTAGTTAACCATTTTCCTGTCTGCATTTTTAAACACTCACCAAATAATGATGTTTTTCTTTCATTTTTCATGATTGATTTGTCTCATTTAAAATACTGTTAACATCTTGCTAACTAAAATTAACAAGACCAATAATGAAACGGAATGGAATGCAAACCAACAACACAAATGCAGGGGTAAAAAGCATGAAATCGACAGCACTATTGGCACGACCAAAACTGAAGCAAGTATTCACAGCAGCAGCGATGGTCGTTGCAATGGGCGCAACCTCTTTCGCTCACGCGGCAGACACCAAACTGAGAATGTCTGCTTCAGCGTCTGCGACTGACCAACGCGCAGTTGCGATGACCGAAGTTTTCGGTCCAGCCGTTTCCGACTTTGCTGAGTTCGAAGGACACTGGAACAGTTCACTATTTAAACAAGGTACCGATCTGGAAGCCATTGCCCGTGGCAACCTGGATATGACCATCACTTCCGCGCAGGAGCTTGCCGAGTTTATTCCTGCTTTCTCCATCTTCTCGGCAGGTTATGTACACCGTGACGCAGAACACCAGAAGCGTGTGTTCGCTGCAGACTTCATGGATGACCTGAAAGAAGAAGCAGAAGATCTCCTTAACGTGAAACTGTTGAGCGTCATGTACCTCGGCCGTCGCCACGTTAACCTTCGTGAAGACTTTGAAGTAGCGACCCCAGCGGATCTGAAAGGCGTAAAACTGCGTATGCCAGGCAGTGACGCATGGCAGTTCTTGGGCAAAGCACTGGGCGCAAACCCAACACCAATGGCTTTTGCAGAAGTCTACACTGCGCTGCAAACTGGTGCGGTTGACGGTCAAGACAACCCACTGCCAACCGACAAAGACGCGAAGTTCTACGAAGTGACCAAGCAAATCGTTCTGACCGGTCACTTGGTTGACCTGAACTATATCGCCATCTCGAAGAAAGTATGGGACAAGTTCACGCCAGAGCAGCAAGCAACGCTGCAAAAAGCGTCTGATGATGCGGCAGAATCTGCACGTCAGAAGCAGCTTGCACTTGAAGCAGAACTGGTTCAGTTCTTCAAAGATCAAGGCCTGAAAGTGTACGAACCAAACCTGAAAGCGTTCCAGGAAACTGTACAAGGCGCTTACCTGAACTCTGATTACTCTGAGCAATGGCCAGAAGGTCTGCTGGACAAAATCAACGCTCTGTAAATCCAACGAAGTAAACCGGGCATCGTGGCAGCAGTATCGCTGCGGTGCCTAACTCACCTCCCTCTGTAAGCAATGAAACAGGTGCCATTTGTGCGCTTTGGGTTCGTGCACCCTGGGGATGGTGAACAACACAATTAGAAATCCTAAGACAGCAACGAGCAACGAGAACGAAGATGGAAAAGTTTCGAATCGGCTTAATCGGATGTGGCGTCATCAGTGATAAGTATCTGACAACGTGTCAGGCATTTAACTTCATCGACATTGTCGCTTGTGCCAGCCTGAACATCGAAGAATCAAAACAAAAAGCCGAAGCCTACAACATCCCGCGTGTCTGCACGCCTGATGAAATCATTAATGACCCTTCTATTGACTGTGTATTGAATCTTACGATTCCCGCCGCTCATGCGCAGATCTCTATCGCCGCATTGAACGCTGGAAAACACGTTTACTCTGAAAAACCGTTCGTGACTGATTTAGCGGATGGAGAAGAAATTCTCGCCCTTGCTAAGGCAAAAGGCCTTTACGTGGGCAATGCACCAGACACCTTTCTTGGTGGAAGACTCCAGACTTGTAAAAAGCTGATGGACCAAGGTGTGATTGGTACGCCCACCGGAGTGATGGCGTTTGTCCCAACCCGAGGCGTCGAGCGTCACCACCCTAACCCGGACTTTTACTATCAAAATGGCGGTGGCCCTCTGCTAGATCTGGGGCCTTATTACCTGACAGCCATGGTTGCTCTTCTTGGTCCAATCACCCGCGTTTGTGGTTTGGCCAAAAAGACGCTGGATGAGCGTTTGATTGAATCACAGCCGCGTGCTGGCGAAAAAATTCCTGTTAATGTTGATACTCACATCAACGCCCTTCTGGAGTTTGAATCCGGCGTTCAGGGCTCACTAATGGCAAGTTTCGATGTGTGGGATTCACAAACGCCGCGCATGGAAATTTACGGCGAAAACGGGACGCTTTGCATCAATGATCCTGACCCCACCGACGGCTTCAACATCTTTGGCGGTCAGGTGCTCTACAAAACACGCGAAACCGCCCGTTGGGTTTATCGCCCTCGCACACCTAACCTTGAATTTTGGTCAGTGGCTGAAAACACCCACGGTTTTAATCAAGAAGCCCGCGGCCTTGGCCTGCTCGACCTGGCTTATGCGGTGAAAAATCAGCGCCCAGCCCGCGCCAGTGGTGAACTTGCACAGCATGTTTGTGAAGTGATGTTTGGCATTCTTGAGTCGGCCAAAACCGGACAGTTTGTCGAGATAAAAAGCCGCTGTGAATCACCAAGCGCTTTACCAGAAGATTTCCCAAGGGTCTGTTGACCTTTGGTGATGATTTTTGCGGAGCTTGTGGGGACTTTATGCAAGGCAGAGGCTTCGACGTGTAGCTGGCCTACACGAGAAGCCGATAACGCAGAAGAAAGTCCCCACAAACGCCGCCCGAAGGGTTCGGCTAAAAGCGTTTTATGCTTTTAGCGAGAACAAAATTTAAACACCAACGGTCAACAGACCCTAGCAGTGTAAACGGAGCCTGATAGTCATGAGCCTAGAAACATTGGATTTTGCGGAACCGTTTTTCACCGTGAAGTACATCGTTGATGAACCAGAAATCATCATTACAGAAAGAACCATCGTCCTGAATCTCGCTGATTCTCCGCTTTATGCAGCTGGCATGTGGCTGGCACCTTTTCAATCTATCATCGCTACCGATGTCACGCTGTTCAACGTAGAAAAGTGCGTATTGGTGGAACGTTTTGATGATTTTGAAGATGAAAATGCGCTTTTGGAAAAGGTCAGAGGCACTTGGCCACTGGCTTATGAGATTCGTCGTGAAGAAAGATTAAAAGGCGTTGGACACTATATGTCGCCGAAAAACGCAGTCGGCAACATCCAGTTCAGCATGTATCACGCGTCTACTGTGCCTTTGAATGTGGGACTTCACAAAAACCATGTGCACTTGGGCGGCGAGGAGCCTCAGGAAGTGCATACCCAAATCGTTGGGTTCGGGAAAATGCAGCAGTGCCGCGAAAAAGACATATCGACACTGTTTCTCGAAGAAACCATGGCACCGGGTTGTACGCACAAACCCATGTTTGATGCCGAGCTGAATTACCCATGGCACCAATACGAAACCATTACGCCAGGTATATTTATGGCGATTGAAATTCTAACGTCCGGCAATCCCATCCCAAGATAAACCTGACGTTAAGCCCAGAAAAAAGGATTCAAAATGGCAACACGATTATTACCAGAAAACATCGATTTTGAGGGTACATTCCCTGCCCTTTCGCGTCGACTGAGAATTGGCGTTGTAGGTGGCGGACGTATTGCAGTGACGCAAGCGATGGCAGCGAGACTGAGCGATCGATGGGAGATCGCAGCAGGCGCGCTTTCTTCTGACCCAGAGCAAGCCAAGGCAAGAGGTGCGCAATGGTTTTTGCCGGAAGATAGATGCTATTCCTCTTATCAGGAGATGGCAGAAAAAGAATCCCAGCGCGAGGATGGCATTGATGCAGTGATGATCACCACGCCGAACCATGTTCACTTTGAAGCAGCAGAAGCGTTTCTGAATGTGGGCATTGATGTGCTCTGTGATAAACCGCTTACCAATGTGTATTCTGAAGCTGCAGATTTAGTCGCTTTAACTGAATCTACCGGACAAGTGTTTGGTGTTTGTTATGCCATGTCCTGCTTCCCCATGATTCGACAAGCCCGCGAAATGGTAAAAAACGGTGCGATTGGCAAAGTCGTGCAAATCCACGTTGAGTTTATGCAGGATTGGATGATCCCTGATGATGTTGGCGAAGCGGCGCATGTTAAATGGCGCTTAGACCCTAAGAAGTCCGGCTCCACCAGCTGTACCGGCGATATTGGCACTCACGCCGCCCAACTCGCCACTTTTGTATCAGGGCTGGATATGACCGACCTTCGCGCTGAAATGCATGTCTGCGGTGCGCCAAAACCCTTGGAAGACACTGTTTTCATGATGACCCGCTACGAAGGCAATGTACCGGGAACCTTAATGGCAACGCGTATCGCTTCCGGTAACCGCGGTGGATTGCGTCTGCGTGTCTTTGGTAGCGAAGGCGGCATTGAGTGGGATATGGAAAATGCCGAACAGCTTAAATACAACAAATATGGCGAGCCTGATCGCGTGTTAAGCCGCGGTCAGGGGCATGGTATCTACCCTGCTGTTGAACGCTTCGTTCGCACTGGGCGTGGTTTCCCGGAAGGCTTGATTGAGGCATGGGCAAACCTTTATACCGAGTTTGCAATGGCTGTTGCCGCAAGAAAAGACGGGGTTACTGCACCTAAAGATTGGCTCAGCTACCCGACAGTAGAAGATGGCGCCAAAGGCGTGAGATTCATCGAAGCATCCGTTGAATCAAATACGTCGGGCGGCGCATGGGTAAGTTGCCAATAATTAAATAAGGCGGAGCGAGTGTTCCGCCAATCACAATGTCAGGGGGCGCGATTGGCAAAGCGAGTCACAATAAAGCAAATCGCTGAGTACGCGAAAGTGAGTGTCGCTACGGTAGATAGGGTGATCAACCAGCGTGCACCGGTAAAAAGTGCCACGGCGAACCGCATCATTGCGGCAGCAAAAGAGTTAGGCTGGCGCCCCCCTGCTGCGTTTGTTGAAACGCAAAGCGCCTCTCCAACCCCTTCGATACACTGCGGCATTCTGTTGCAAAGCAACATCTCCCACCTGCTGCGTGAGGCGTTTGAAGCGCAATCCACCAAGCTGGAAAATACCAATTCGAAGCTGACTATAGAAACTTTTGACAGCCTTGAGCCGGAGAAGATTGCAGCGCGAATGCTAAAACTCGGCAAGAAAGTGGATGTCCTTGCCATCACTTCCATCGATCATCCTTTCGTTGCAGAAGCCATCGACAAGCTGGCAGAAAAGAATGTACCTGTGGTCGCGATACTCTCCGATCTGTCCGCAAATAATCTCGCCGGCTTTGTTGGAACCAACAACCGAACGCGAGGTAGAACAGCGGCGTGGGCCATGGATAGGTTCTGTCGGGACAGAGGCACCGTGGGCGTCATCATTGGTAGCCACCGATACCTCAGTCAGCAAGATCGGGAAATCAGCTTCCGCAGTTACTTCCGTGAAAAAGCGCCTGCTTTCAGAATATTGGAATCCGTCGTCAGTTCAGATGACGACAGCCAAGCCTATGAAGCAGCCAAGAAACTGGTGTGTGAAACACCGGATTTGGTTGGGATTTTCAGCGCAGGTGGCGGCGCCAGTGGTATTCGGCGCGCCATCATTGAATACGGCGGTGACAGGCGACCCTTCTTCGTTTCTACCGAACTCACGGCGCAAGCAAAGACAGAATTGCTTCAAGGTGGTGTGGACATGGTGCTGTCCGCCGACTTTGATCAAGTGGCTGAAAAAGCCGTGGAAATGTTCACCAGTCTCAAACAACAAGAAGGACAGCAAAAGAAAATGAGCGTGCTTCCTTTCTTTATTTACACCAGCGAAAACACATAACTCACGCAGACGGCACTATGCCGTCAGCCGCCCCTTGGAAAAGTAACGTTCGCGGTATTCCCCTGGCGAACAGTCTTCCCACCGTCGAAAAGCACGATTGAAGTTTGCGACGTTGGAAAAGCCCACCATATGCCCTACTTCACTGATCGTGTATTGCGGCTGCTTGATATACGTTGTGGCGAGGTTTTTCCTTGTTTCTTCAAGAATGTCTTTGAAGCTCGTTCCTTGCTCTCTCAAACGTCGTTGCAGGTTACGAAGGCTATAGCCCAGTTCCTCTGCAATTTTGGACTGCGAAGGGTTGCCATAACGCAACTCTTCGGCAATTTTGTTTTCGACAAGATAAGTGATATTGGAACGGTCAAAACGCTCCATGAAAGTATTCAGCAGCTTAGTGTGAACCATGTTCATCAAAGGATTACTGCCTGGAGACTGCAGGCTGGCAAGTTGGAGATCAAACACAATCGCATTTTTCTCGCACTGATATTCAACAGTGCAGTCCTTTTCTAACAGATAGCTTGCCACTTCTGGGCAGGGTTCAGAAAAAGGATCAAATGAGAACTTGATATCAATAGGACCAATATACCCGCTCATCATCTCTCGGGATTGACTTATCACCCCAATGCTCAATGCTTCGATCAGCTGTGGGGTTAACGCGAGTCGGCCACTGTCTTTGTAACGTTCAACATCAAATTCAATGAAGAGTTTTGCATTTTCGACACGCGTGTGGATTTGAACGCTGTTTGAGAGCATACGGCGGTATTTAGCGAATTGCTCTAGGGCGTCTTTCAAGCTGTATGACGACTGAATCGCATAGCCAAAGATGTGTAATGTGGAGAGCCGGAAGTTCTGAGCAACATCGAGTCCGAATGCTCTTCCTCCAACTTTCTTATTACAGAAAGCGAAAAGATGGCCCAAGCGATCAACCGACACTCGTCCTTCTGGATTGTTTGCCTCGCTTTCCAAAATACCGAATCGAGACAGAGTGGGTTCAACGTCAAATTCAAACTTTTTCATCGACATAATGATCGGAATGAGGAACCCACTCAATGCTGAATATTCTGCACTCATCATTCACACTTTTCTTTATCGCCCAGCAAGTTACCGAACAATTATAAAATTTGTAGATTAAGTTTGACTGTGTTTCGACTGATAATCCATATTAAAAACTACTGATTTTTAACCTTCACCAAAGCTCATTCAATTTTACATCAATAAGTTACACAGCATGCCATGTGCAACAAGACACATTAACCAGAAGTCCCTCACATGAGGCCAAACGTCAGAACTCAACTTTTCATCAGATTTTTGAACTAATACTTTTGTATGATCTCACTCCATTTGCACATTTACTACACATCCCGCCAATATGCACTTTAATTCATTGATAGACATTGTGGTAATTAGATAATATCGCGAACCTCAATAATATAAATCTTCACATAAAGACAAAAACAAAATTCAGACACCTTTAGCACATCTAATAATTGTTAAGCATTAGCAGAACCAAAACTAAAAACATTAATTAAGCACTTACTAAAGATACACCCCCCAAATAAAAATATAAACAGGCCAAGTCGTAAAACTGCTACACGGTAAAATTAATCTCTAGCACTAGGATAATTTCATCACTAATTAATTATAAATTCATACCTACAATGGATCGAACCGGGTCACAAAAGAGCAAAAACTAACTAATTATCAATTAGCTATTACTTGCAAAAGGTATCTACTGTGGAAAAGAAAAATAGCCATACAGACACTGACCAGAAATTTCGCCCCCTCTTCAGGAAAGTAATAACAAAAACGGCAGTATCACTCTCTGCCATTGCCTTTTGCTTACTTACCGCTCTTGCGATAAATGATCTCAGCAAGCCTGCACTCAATGGCAACGCTTATCTTTTCGATGGTTTAGAATCCTTCAAAACGCCATCATCACCTATTTCACTAGCAAACGCAGACTCAACAATTCCAAGAATTCCATTTGAACAAAGTCTCGCTGGGAATGGGGTGGAATATCCTATCAATGCGGAAAGACCTTGGCTGCAAGAGGCATTGCGAAACTATCCAGATAGCGAATATTGGCGCAATCAGATTGCGATTCACCTAGCACAACCCAGAACCCCGGGCTGGATAAAATTTGAAAGCTATCATGTCAGCCAGGGACGTAACCCCATTCTGTTGCCGACTTTTGCGCGAATGGTTGAATCAAAGCATGTACCCGATGTGCTGACCGTTCGAATCACTGAGAGTGCGGAGCCTTTAACCGCGCTGGAAGACATAGGTTTTTCCCATCTACGCAGTATTGACCCAGCTAACCCATCCACAGCGGTTCATGTATACGAGATCCCCAAAGAGCTGACGTTTACCCAAGCACTCGAAGCATCAAATGCTCACGCTAACGTGGCTTTTGCGGAGCCTGATTACCTGATTGAGTGGGCCCTGGCACCCAACGAATCAAATGCAGGGATCAGCAATGGTACTGCATGGTGGCTCAATCAACTGCGCGCTTATGAAGCTTGGGAAACGACGACTGATGCGACAGCCATCGGACCTGTCGCCGTTTATGACCAAGGCATTTTGCGAACTCATGAGGATTTACGGAACAACTTCTGGGTAAATCCAGATGAAATAGCCGGCAATGGCGTCGATGATGACGGAAATGGCATCGTTGATGACATAAATGGCAGAACCAATCAGGTATTTGGCAGTCACGGTACGCCTGTGGCAGGTACCATTTGTGGCGAAGGGAACAACGGGATTGGCTATGTCGGCAGTGCCTGGAAATGCCAGTTAATGGACACTGGTGGCCCATTGAGCTTTTCTGCTGCGGTATCCGATGCCATGGCTTCTTTGTTGTATGCCACAGAGAAAGGATCCCGCATTTCTAACCATAGCTGGGGTATCAGTGGCGATTACAGTCAGGCGTTCAAAGATGTAATTGGTCAAATCGCAGAAGATGACCACCTCATGGTTATCGCTTCCCACAATTTCAATAGCAATATCGATAACAGCCCTGTCTACCCTGCCTCTTACGACAACGAAAATATCCTGAGTATTGCTGCATCTAACCAAAGTGAAGGTCGTATCAGCTATTCCAATTACGGTGCAGTGAGTGTTGATATTGCAGCGCCCACCGAATTTAACACGGCAAATTCCTCCGGTGGCTATTCCGGGTTCAGCGGCACGTCTCAGGCCACCCCTGTGGTCACGGGCGCCGTCGCACTGGCTTGGGCGTTAGACCCAAGCATGACTTATCGCGAAATTAAACAGCTGGTGATGGACACCGCCCGCCCTGTTTCAGCCTGGTCTGGTTTAACAGTCACAGGCGGTATTCTGGATATGAAAACCCTCGTTGAATCCGTCACCACAGACACAGATGGTGATGGCATTTTCGATGATGTCGACACCGACGATGACAATGATGGGGTTCCAGATGAGGAAGATGCTTTCCCGAAAGATGCAACAGAGTCAGTAGACACAGACGGCGATGGCATTGGGAATAACGCCGACAACGATGATGATGGCGACGGTGTTAACGACGATGAAGACTGGCGCCCACTTGATCCTAATGAACAATACGACACTGATGGCGATGGTATTGGTAACTCTCAAGATGATGACGATGACAATGACGGCGTTCTAGACGAAAACGACGCCTTCCCACTGGATGCAACGGAAACCACGGACTCTGATGGTGATGGTGTCGGCGACAACAGCGACGAATTTCCATCTGACCCCAACGAATCGAAAGACTCCGATGGTGATGGCGTTGGTGACAACAGCGATATCGACAAAGACAATGATGGTCTCTCCGATGAACTGGAATCCCGCACTCAGGCAGATATCGTTGACTGGCCTGTGCTTTACGGAGCCAGCTTCTCAAACGGTGTTCTCTCAGCCAACGGCGGAAGCTGGAGCTATCAGGCGAACTCAGCCCGTTTCTCCAACTATGGCTTCACGGATAACTACCGTCTGAACTTCCATGTTGATGCTCTTGGTACCTACAACATGTTCGGGTTGGGCAATACTGAAAGCTCAGCGAGCTATACCGATATTGATTACGCCTTCTATATCGCAGGCACGACCCTCTACATCTACGAAAGCGGCGCGTATATCGGCAGCTTTGGCACGGTCGCAGCGGGTGATGATCTGGCGCTGGAAGTGAATGACGGCACCATTGTTTACTATCGCAATGGCTCGCTGGTTCGGTCGGTAAATTACAGCGGTTCAACACCGGATTTCTATGTCGATACCAGCTTCTATAGTGGTGCAATTCAGCTATCTGGTATTGAGATTACGCCACTCTCGGGCTCAGGCGTTTCTTCGGATGCAGATAACGATGGAATAACCAACGATGTGGATCTGGATTCCGACAATGACACCATCCCAGATGTGATTGAAGCGGGTCTGGCTGATACTGACGGCGATTTAACCGTCGACTCGATTGATCAGCAAGCTTCTGTCAACCCTGCCCCAGACACTGATAATGATGGCATTCCAGACTTCCTCGATTTGGAAAGCCAAAACCCAGAAAACGATGGCACGGCCTTCGATATGCATGGCTATGATTTTGCTGCGTTCGATTCCAACGGCGACGGTAAACTAGATAGCAATGATGAGCTCGGCGGCAACGATGTGAACGGCAACGGTGTCGATGACCGCGCGGAAGACGCGGACGGCGATGGGATCTCTAATCCGAACGACGATGATGACGATAATGACGGTACGTTAGATATCTATGATGCCTTCCCGTTCGATCCGAATGAAACCACAGATTCGGATGGTGACGGTGTGGGTGACAACAGTGATGCCTTCCCGACAGATGCCACTGAAACCAAAGATACGGATGGTGATGGCGTCGGTGATAACGCTGATGCCTTCCCTGAAGACGCGTCTGAGACCACAGATACCGACGGTGACGGCGTAGGCGATAATGCTGATGTCTTCCCGGAAGATGCCACTGAAACCACAGATTCTGACGGCGACGGCGTGGGTGATAACAGTGATATCGACAAAGACAATGATGGCCTTTCCGATGAGCTGGAAGCCCGCACCAGCGCACCTGTCGTTGATTGGCCTGTTCTGACTGGCAATGCCGCTTTCACTGACGGAGTACTCACCGCCAATGGTGGAAGCTGGGGTTATCAGGCCAACTCAAACCGCTTCTCCAGCTATGGTTTCACAGACCAATACAAACTGAGCTTCCATGTCGATGCCCTTGGCACTTACAACATGTTCGGCTTGGGCAACGTTGAGGGTTCAGCAAGCTATACCGACATTGATTACGCCTTCTATATCGCAGGTTCAACGCTTTATATCTACGAAAGTGGCGCCTACAGAGGCAGCTTTGGCTCTGTCGCTGTGGGTGACGACCTAACACTGGAAGTGAATAACGGCACCATTGTTTACTATCGCAATGGCACCCTCGTTCGTTCAGTCAACTACAGTGGCAATACGCCTGATTTCTACCTTGATACCAGCTTCTACAGTGGCGCTATCCGCCTATCAGGTATTGAGCTTTCGCCACTTTCAGGTGCTGGCTTTGCTATCGATAAAGACGATGACGGCATTAATAACGATATTGACCTCGATTCCGACAACGACACTATCCCTGATGTGATTGAAGCCGGTTTAGCCGATGCTGATGGCGACCTGAAAGTCGATTCCGTCGATCTGCAAGGCACTGTCGACCCTGCCCCGGATTCAGACGGTGACGGCATTCCTGATTACCTCGATCTGGAAAGCCAAAACCCAGAAAACGATGGTACGGCCTTCGATATGCATGGCTACGACTTTGCTGCCTTCGATTCCAACGGCGACGGCAAACTCGATGGCAATGATGAGCTCGGCGGCAATGATGTGAACAGCAACGGTGTCGATGATCGGGCGGAAGATGCAGACGGTGATGGGATTTCCAACCCGAATGACGATGACGACGATAACGACGGCACCTTAGACGTTAACGACGCCTTCCCATTCGACCCGAATGAAGACACCGATTCGGATGGCGATGGCGTCGGCGATAACACAGATGCCTTCCCAACAGATGCCACGGAAACCAAAGACACTGATGGCGACGGTGTGGGCGATAATTCGGATGCCTTCCCACAAGATGCGTCAGAGACCTCGGACACTGACGGTGATGGCGTGGGCGACAATGCCGATGCCTTCCCCAACGATGCCTCTGAAACCACGGATTCCGATGGCGATGGTGTTGGCGACAACAGTGATATCGACAAAGACAATGATGGCCTTTCAGATGAGCTGGAATCCCGCACTCAGGCAGATATCGTTGACTGGCCTGTGCTTTACGGAGCCAGCTTCTCTAACGGTGTCCTCTCAGCCAATGGCGGAAGCTGGAGCTATCAGGCGAACTCAGTACGTTTCTCTGAATACGGCTACCGCGATAATTATCGTCTGAATTTCACGGTTGAGTCACTGGGCAGCAACAATATGTTTGGCTTGGGTAATGCTGAAAGCAGCGCAAATTACCCTGACATTGATTACGCCTTCTACATCGTGAACACCACGCTCTATATCTACGAGAGCGGTTCATACCGTGGCAACTTTGGCGCTAACAGTGTCGCTACTGGCGATACGCTTTCATTGGAAGTTAACAACGGCAATATCCGCTACCTCCGTAACGGTGAAGAAATCCGTGTGGTGACTTACAGTGGAGAAACACCGGACTTCTACGTTGATTCAAGCTTCTACAATGGCGCGATTCGCCTGAGCAATATTAGCCTCACGTCAATGTCCGGTAGCAGTGTATCCACTGACGCCGATCAGGATGGCGTCAACAACGATATTGACCTCGATTCCGACAACGACACGATTCCTGATGTCATTGAAGCCGGATTAGCTGATGCGGACGGCGATCTGAAAGTCGACTCAGTAAATCTGCAAGGCTCTGTCGACCCTGCCCCGGATTCAGACGGTGACGGTATTCCTGATTACCTCGATCTGGAAAGTCAAAACCCAGAAAACGATGGCACGGCCTTCGACATGCATGGCTATGACTTTGCTGCCTTCGATTCTAATGGCGACGGTAAACTCGATGGCAATGATGAGCTCGGCGGCAACGATGTGAACGGCAACGGTGTCGATGATCGGGCCGAAGATGCTGACGGGGATGGACTGTCGAACCCGAACGACGATGACGACGATAACGACGGCACGTTAGATATCTACGATGCCTTCCCGTTCGATCCGAATGAAACCACAGATTCCGACGGCGACGGTGTCGGCGATAACAGTGATGCCTTCCCAGCGGATGCGACTGAAACCAAAGATTCCGATGGTGACGGCGTGGGCGACAACAGTGACGCCTTCCCTGATGATGCCACCGAGACCACTGACTCAGACGGCGATGGTGTGGGTGATAACGCCGATGCTTTCCCGAATGATGCTTCAGAGACCACGGATTCCGATGGCGATGGTGTTGGTGATAACAGTGATATCGACAAAGACAATGATGGCCTCTCCGATGAATTGGAATCACGCACTCAGGCAGATATCGTTGACTGGCCTGTGCTTTACGGAGCCAGCTTCTCAAACGGTGTTCTGTCTGCTAACGGCGGAAGTTGGAGCTATCAGGCGAACTCGGCCCGTTTCTCCAGCTATGGTTTTAATGACAACTACCGCCTGAACTTCACGGTGGAAGCCCTCGGCAGCAATAACATGTTCGGACTGGGCAACACTGAAAGCTCGGCAAGCTATACCGATATTGATTACGCCTTTTATATCGTCAACACCACTCTCTACATCTATGAAAGTGGTACCTACAGAGGCAATTTTGGAAGCGGCAGTGTTGCGGTTGGGGACACCTTGTCTCTGGAGGTGAGTAACGGCACCATCAGGTACTTGCGCAACGGCAATGAAATCCGTGCAGTTGACTACAGCGGCACAACACCGGACTTTTATGTTGATTCGAGCTTCTATAACGGCGCAATCCAACTGAGCGGCATCAGCCTGACACCACCGTCTGGTGGGGGAATTAACTCCGATGCAGACGGCGATGGCATCAATAACGACGTAGATCTGGATTCCGACAATGACACCATCCCGGATGTGATTGAAGCAGGTCTGGTTGATGCTGACGGCGATTTAACCGTCGACTCGATTGACCAACAAGCTTCCGTCAACCCTGCTCCGGATTCTGACGGCGACGGCATCCCCGATTATCTGGATCTGGAAAGCCACAACGCTGCCAATGACGGCACCGCTTACGACATGCACGGCTACGACTTCGCTGCCTTCGATACTAACGGGGACGGAAAACTCGACAGCAACGATGAACTTGGTGGTAACGATGTAAACGGTAACGGCGTGGACGATCGTGCAGAAGACGCAGACGGGGATGGTATTTCCAACCCGAACGACGATGATGACGATAACGACGGCACGTTAGATATCTACGATGCCTTCCCGTTCGATCCGAACGAAACCACAGATTCGGATGGTGACGGCGTTGGCGATAACAGTGATGCCTTCCCAACGGATGCGACTGAAACCACAGACACCGATGGTGATGGTATCGGCGACAACAGTGACGCCTTCCCAGACGATGCCACCGAGACCGCTGACTCAGACGGAGACGGTATTGGTGACAATGCCGATGCCTTTCCGAATGATGCGTCTGAAACCACAGATTCCGATGGCGATGGTGTGGGTGACAATTCGGATATCGATCGTGACAACGACGGTCTTGCGGACGAGTTAGAGCTGCGCACCAAAGCTGACATTGTTGATTGGCCCGTGCTTTATGGGGCGAGTTTCTCCAATGGTGAACTCTCTGCCAATGGCGGTACTTGGCGCTATCAGGCGAACTCAGTACGTTTCTCTGAGTACGGCTACCGCGATAATTATCGTCTGAATTTCACCGTTGAGTCACTGGGCACCAACAATATGTTTGGCTTGGGTAATGCTGAAAGCAGCGCAAATTACCCTGATATTGATTACGCCTTCTACATTGTGAACACCACGCTCTATATCTACGAGAGCGGTTCATACCGTGGCAACTTTGGCGCGAACAGTGTCGCTACCGGCGATACGCTTTCATTGGAGGTGAACAACGGCACGATCCGTTATCTCCGTAACGGTGAAGAAATCCGCACAGTAAGCTACAGCGGAGAAACACCGGACTTCTACGTTGATTCAAGCTTCTACAATGGCGCAATTCGCCTAAGCAATATTAGCCTCACGCCAATGTCCGGTAGCGGTGTATCCGCTGACGCCGATCAGGATGGCGTCAACAATGACGTCGATCTGGACTCTGATAACGACACCATCCCAGACGTGATTGAAGCCGGATTAACTGATGCTGATGGCGATCTCAAAGTCGACTCAGTAAATCTGCAAGGCACTGTCGACCCTGCCCCGGATTCAGACGGCGACGGTATTCCTGATTACCTCGACCTGGAAAGTCAAAACCCAGAAAACGATGGCACGGCCTTCGACATGCATGGCTACGACTTTGCTGCCTTCGATTCGAATGGGGACGGAAAACTCGACAGTAACGATGAGCTCGGCGGCAGCGACGTTAATGGCAACGGCGTCGATGACCGCGCGGAAGACGCGGACGGCGATGGACTCTCAAATCCGAACGACGATGACGACGATAACGACGGCACGTTAGATATCTACGATGCCTTCCCATTCGATCCGAACGAAACCACAGATTCGGATGGTGACGGCGTTGGCGATAACAGTGATGCCTTCCCAACGGATGCTACTGAAACCACAGACACCGATGGTGATGGTATCGGCGACAACAGTGACGCCTTCCCAGACGATGCCACCGAGACCGCTGACTCAGACGGAGACGGTGTTGGTGATAATGCTGATGCTTTCCCGAATGACGCGTCTGAAACCACGGATTCCGATGGCGATGGTGTTGGTGACAACAGTGATATCGACAAAGACAATGATGGCCTTTCAGATGAGCTGGAATCCCGCACTCAGGCAGATATCGTTGACTGGCCCGTGCTTTACGGAGCAAGCTTCTCTAACGGTGTTCTGTCTGCCAACGGCGGAAACTGGAGCTATCAAGCGAACTCAGCCCGTTTCTCCAGCTATGGCTTCACCGATAACTACCGTCTGAACTTCCATGTTGATGCTCTTGGTACCTACAACATGTTCGGGCTGGGCAATACTGAAAGCTCAGCGAGCTATACCGATATTGATTACGCCTTCTATATCGCAGGCACAACCCTCTACATCTACGAAAGTGGCGCGTATATCGGCAGCTTTGGCACGGTCGTAGCGGGTGATGATCTGGCGCTGGAAGTGAATAACGGTACCCTTGCCTATTATCGCAACGGCTCGCTGGTTCGGTCGGTAAATTACAGCGGTTCAACACCGGATTTCTATGTCGATACCAGCTTCTACAGCGGGGCAATTCAACTGTCTGGCATTGAACTTACTCCGCTCTCAGGCTCAGGCGCTTCTAAGGACGCAGATAACGATGGTGTCACCAACGACCTCGATTTGGACTCTGACAATGACACCATCCCGGATGTGATTGAAGCGGGTCTGGTTGATGCCGACGGAAACCTTCAAGTTGACGCCATCAATCTTCAGGGCTCAGTGAACCCAGCCCCAGATTCAGACGGCGATGGCATTCCGGATTACCTTGATTTGGAAAGCCAGAATGCTGAAAACGATGGCACGGCCTTCGACATGCACGGCTATGACTTTGCTGCGTTTGACTCCAACGGTGACGGCAAGCTCGATGCCAATGATGAGCTCGGCGGTAACGATGTGAACGGCAACGGTGTCGATGACCGCGCGGAAGACGCTGACGGGGATGGACTCTCTAACCCGAATGACGATGACGACGATAACGATGGCACCTTAGACGTTTACGACGCCTTCCCATTCGACCCGAATGAAGATACCGATTCAGATGGCGATGGTGTCGGCGATAACATTGATGCCTTCCCAACGGATGCCTCTGAAACCACAGACACCGATGGGGATGGTGTAGGCGACAACACTGACGCTTTCCCTAGTGATGCCACCGAGACCGCTGACTCAGACGGAGACGGTGTTGGTGATAACGCCGATGCTTTCCCGAATGACGCGTCTGAAACCACGGATTCCGATGGCGATGGTGTCGGTGACAACAGCGATGTCGACAAAGACAATGATGGTCTCTCCGATGAGCTGGAATCCCGCACTCAGGCAGATATCGTTGACTGGCCTGTACTTTACGGAGCCAGCTTCTCTAACGGTGTCCTCTCAGCCAACGGCGGAAGCTGGAGCTATCAGGCGAACTCAGCCCGTTTCTCCAGCTATGGCTTCACGGATAACTACCGTCTGAACTTCCATGTTGATGCGCTTGGCACCTACAACATGTTTGGACTTGGCAGTGTCGAAAGCTCAGCAAGCTATACCGATATTGATTATGCCTTCTATATCGCAGGCACAACCCTCTACATCTACGAAAGTGGCGCCTACCGGGGCAGCTTTGGCTCTGTCGCTGTGGGTGACGACCTAACGCTGGAAGTGAATGACGGCACCATTGTGTACTATCGCAATGGCGCACTTGTCCGTTCAGTTAATTACAGTGGAGATACGCCTGACTTCTACCTTGATACCAGCTTCTACAGCGGGGCAATTCAACTGTCTGGCATTGAACTTACTCCGCTCTCAGGCTCAAGCGCTTCTAAGGACGCAGATAACGATGGTGTCACCAACGACCTCGATTTGGACTCTGACAATGACACCATCCCGGATGTGATTGAAGCGGGTCTGGTTGATACCGATGGAAACCTTCAAGTTGACGCCAGCAACCTTCAGGGCTCAGTGAACCCTGCCCCAGATTCTGACGGCGATGGCATTCCTGATTATCTGGATCTGGAAAGCCACAACGCCGCCAATGACGGCACCGCCTACGACATGCATGGCTACGACTTTGCTGCCTTCGATTCGAACGGCGACGGTAAGCTCGATGCCAATGATGAGCTCGGCGGTAACGATATGAACGGTAACGGTGTCGATGACCGCGCGGAAGACGCGGACGGGGATGGACTCTCTAATCCGAATGACGATGACGACGATAATGACGGCACGTTAGATATCTACGATGCCTTCCCGTTCGATCCGAACGAAACTACGGATTCGGATGGCGACGGTGTGGGTGATAACAGCGATGCCTTCCCAACGGATGCCTCTGAAACCACAGATACCGATGGTGATGGTGTCGGGAATAATCGTGATATGGATAGGGACAACGACGGTATCGCCAACAATCTGGAATCAAACATCAACGCCAGCGTAACGGATTGGCCTGTGCTTACTGGCAATGCAAACTTTAGCCAAGGAACCTTGGTTGGCAACGGCGGCTATTGGCAGTCCCAAGCAAA
The DNA here is from genome assembly GCF_000973155.1 of Grimontia sp. AD028. NCBI lineage: Bacteria > Pseudomonadati > Pseudomonadota > Gammaproteobacteria > Vibrionales > Vibrionaceae > Grimontia > Grimontia sp. AD028. The sequence goes on from NZ_LASY01000018.1 coordinate 41,236, forward strand.
CTCTAAACGTTTTTCTAAGTACGGCTTCCGCTCGCACTATCAGCTAAGTTTTCTGGTCGACAGTCTTGGCACGTACAACATGATAGGTTTGGGTAGAGATGAAACTTCCGCCAGCTATCAAGATATTGATTATGCGTTTTACATTGTTGGAAGCACGCTCAACATCTATGAGAGTGGCGCTTCAAAAGGCTCATTTGGCGGTATTGCGATTGGGGATACCCTTTCCATTCAAGTAGCCGATCGTGTCATTGCGTATTTCCGAAACAACGAACTGCTGCGAACCCACGTATTTGAAGGAGAGACCCCTGACTTTTACGTAGATTCCAGCTTCTACAGCGGTACCGTTGAAATCAGTCGCTTCCTACTCTCTCCCTTACCTGGAGCGCAGTTTGTCGCTGACTCGGACAATGATGGTATTCCCAATGACTTAGATTTGGACAGTGACAACGATGCCATTCCAGACGTCGTTGAAGCTGGCTTTGAAGATGTAGACAACAACTTTAAGGTGGATAACTTCGATCCTGGTGCCACTGTCGCAAGCCTGCCGGACAGCGATAATGATGGCATTGCAGACTTCATCGATTTAGAGAGCCTTAACCCCGGTAACGATGGCACAAACTTCGATATCGACAGCTCCGATTTCGCAGGTTTTGATACCTATCGGGACGGAAGGCTGGATGCGCGGGACGCACTTGGCGGACAAGATGCCAATGAGAATGGGGTCGATGACCTTATCGAGTCTCTTTAAAGGCAGCAAACCAGACTGGGTAACCCAGTCTGATTTTTCGTTCGATCTTCCCCCGAATGCGAAAGAATATCGGTCAGTTTTAAAACAATTTCTATCTTTGAGTTTAATAAGACTGTAACAAACCTCATTCACAGCCAAACAGCCATTCACAAATCGACCACGAGGGGGTTTTTATATCATTAAAATCATAACTTTATATTTTTTGCCGCCCAACTAATTCACCTAGTTATCCACAGATTCTGTTGATAGGTTCACCATGGGCTAATGGCTATTTTTCCCTTTAATATAAGTGACTTACCAGTAATTTGAAGAAAAAATAAATTTTTCTTGACCTGATGTCTAAAGGAGAGGTCGAAAGGAGTGGTCGGAGTTCGGTAAAAATAGTTCGTTAGATGACGAATAAACCATTTGCACATCACCGTGTTACATGTCGGTCAAAACAGTGAGACAAAATGAGACTGGCTGTTGACAACTCAATCCAAAACGAAAGTGTCACAGAAAAAATGTGGCAGAAATCAAAGAGGTTTAAACGCAGGAAGTCGTTTATTGATACCAACGAGCGGCAGCTTCAAACACCAGTCTATCTTCGCCAGGATGAGCAAGAAGAGACACACCCATCGGCGTACCATCCACCATCAAAAGAGGCAACGTCAGCTGGGCCAAACCAGCCACTTCAGCAATAGCATATAAGCGGCGTTGGTTAATAAGGAATGTTTCGTCCATAAACATTTCAGTGGGTGCCTGACCAGGAGATGTAGGAATCATCAGTACCTCTCCCGAGCCAAAGAAACCCTGCAGACTGTCACTGAAAAATTCACGCTTTTTCTTGGTCTCGACGAAGTCTTTAAAGCTTTTACCGCGAATTTGCTTTAAGTGTTCTTCCGTCTCTTCCGAGAACTTAGGTTTATGCACATCCAGCCACTGGCCATACTGCAAATCCACTTCCCTGCCCAGAATCACAGAGTGGATATTGTGTGCCTGTGTCAGCGTTAACTTGCTGAGATTTGGCATGTCATTTCGGAAGATTTTCGATTTGGATAACTTTTCTTCCCACTCTAGCAGCGCTTCGATAGAAAGTAGCTCATGGAATAAAGAAGACGCGTTAACAATGTTCTTGAGCCGGCCCGCCCTAGGCGGTTTCGTCCAACACTTCTCGGCAACCTGTTCCAGCGTGGGAAGATGCCTTGTCATAAAACCCACTGCATCGAATGACGGTGAAAACGGAGTGATCCCACGAAGGTCAACCATACCTTGCGACGGACGATAGCCATACAAGCCACAATAGGAAGCCGGAATCAACACTCCGCCACAACAGTCATTACCGATACCAATCGTCGCTTTACCTTTGGCTACAGCGATAGCAGCGCCTGATGATGAACCACCTAATCGGGCTTCCGGAGAGACGGGATTTTTAAGGTTTGCAAGGAAAGGGTTAAGACCGCTAATACTGGTGCCAAAATCATCAACTTGCGCTTTGCCAATCAATCGACAACCTGAGTGCATCAGGGTTGAAACCACGTGCGCGTCGTTTTTTGCCGGCTCGTGCCCATCAGCCCATGCAGGAATCCCAATACCCGTCACCATGTCTTGTATGCCCACATTGTCGCTGACAACAAGGCGCTGACGGGCTAACACACCAGAGGGAAAATCCTGCCGCTCTGGTTTGTACACATTTATGAGAAAGTTGTCCTCGGCCATATCGATTAATTATTTCCTCTAGTTATTCATAAGGTTATAGCTAAAAGTCAAACTCTGCGTAATTAAGAGCGACATTTTTCCAACAAGGCGCTGCGACTGTCCCGGAATGCCTCACTGGTAAAGAGCTCGTCGTTTATCTGAAGCTTTCTGCTTTGCAGCCAGCTCTCCGCTGATGACCCTTGTCCATATGGAATCTTATATACGTGGAAATGCTGATTTTGGTGCAAATAGATCAGGTTCGCTGCCACTCGCAACGGTTTAAATGGCTCATTGAGGTAAAGCCTGAACTCACCGCTACAGTCATTCACTATGTAAGAGCCGTTGTCACTGCGAATAGCAATATACGGCCGTTCTGTCTCGGTGTATGACGCCAGCGACCAAACCCCAGTCTTATTTGTCAGTTGAAGAAATGGCTTGCGCAACGCCTCTGACATCACGGGTGTGGTTTCTTCTGTGGCAGGCTCATTATCAGCCGCAATAGGGCTCTTTGATTTGGCATGCACGACTGTGACCTTGGGTGGAATCACTTCTGGCTCTTCACTATCAAACCACGCGGTCATTGCCGACCAGTTCACCATTGTTGCCCCGAGAAACAACACTGCGACCAGTGAAGACATCGCCATCGCAGGCAACCAAAACTTTTGTGCCCATTGAACAGCTCCCGGCATTTTCACGCCGGCATTACGCTCAAGTTCAGTTTCCAGCATTTCGTTTTCTGACAAGGCGCGACGAAGCTCACCAGCCAGCTTGCCCTGCTCTACAATGGCTGCATCTTTCTGGCTTTGAAGGCGATTTCGCTCTTCTTTGAGCAGCACCATTTCCCCTTCAAGTTGAGCGATCTTGCGGGAGTAATCAGTACTGTTCGATGTATTGCTGCTTCCTTTTCGCGCTTGATTAAGCTGCACCTTGAGTAACTGGTTCAACGCAGACAACTCGTCTCGTTCTTTTTTAACCGCTGACAGCTCTCGCTCTAACGCCGCGGTATTACCGCCGGTTGCAAAAGAGGCCGCTGGAATCGCAAGAGGATGCTCCCCTTTGCCTTTGACAATGTTGTCGTAGGAATGGCGAACGAGGTGCATCAACGCCTTGGAACCACCTTTATCTGGGTGCACGCGAACAGACAGCAACTTGTAGCGCTGTTTCACAGTAGATTCAGTATCACCCGATTTGGTACCAAGGATTTCGTTAAACGTGGTCATTGACAGATTTAATTACAGTTCAGATGAAGTTATATCGGCCTCTCAGGGACTTTCTTGAGCCAGATTCTGTCTCAAAATTAAGATAGACCAATGCTCACATCCCCGACCGGACAATTGTTCAAGGTTTGTTCGACATCTCCTTTTTTCACCCAGCCAAAGAAACGTTTCATTAACACACATTTATCTTTTTAGGCGATTCTGGCCAATTCTTTACCAAACAGCCCATTTTCAATTGCATTCATATTTTTGTGATCTATGATGCTAACGAAAATTTGAAGACCCGGTGAACGCTGCTGGAGAGAGATGGCATTGGCCATCCGCCGAAGAAGTAAATCTTTCAGGCACTCATTAACACTGACTTTGGTGTTTGAGTAAGGACAGTAGCGGGAGGGAACTCTGGAGAGAGGTAAGCCAGACTTACCCGCCGAAGGAGCAAGCTCGCCCAACTTAATTGATGGATTCGAGTGAAACTCTCAGGCAAAAGGACAGAGGAGATAACCGCATTAATCTGCGTTCTTTTTGCTATTTTTCTGCGGCTACTCTCCTCCTTTTAATCTAAAGGGGGATAAATGAACCATTCGCTTTACGACTTTTTGCAAATCATCGATAACCTCGTCTGGGGTCCACCACTTCTGCTGCTACTTGTTGGCACAGGTATCTATTTCACTTTCCGTCTTGGCGCGATCCAGTTTTCTAAATTGCCTTTAGCGCTATCTTACGTGTTCAAAAAAGAAGAAGGCGTCACTGGTAAAGGTGATGTTTCAAGCTTCGCTGCGCTTTGTACTGCCCTTTCTGCCACGATTGGAACCGGTAATATTGTTGGTGTTGCTACCGCCTTGAAACTGGGTGGCCCGGGTGCATTGTTCTGGATGTGGATGGCTGCACTTTTCGGCATGGCAACCAAATATGCTGAGTGTCTACTTGCGGTGAAATACCGTGAAAAAGATACCCAAGGCAACATGTTGGGTGGACCCATGCTTTACCTGGAGAAAGGTGCGGGCAAAAAATGGCTCGCGCGCCTGTTTGCTTTCTTTACCATTGGCGTTGCTTGCTTTGGTATTGGCACTTTCCCGCAGGTGAATGCGATCGTGGATGCCAGCCATATCGCGTTCAATATTCCACATGAAATCACCGCGATTGTGCTGACCGTGCTGGTTGCCGCGGTGACTATTGGTGGTATCAAATCCATTGCAGGCCTCGCGAGCAAGATCATTCCGACAATGACAGTGGTTTACGTCACCGCTTGTGTCGGCATTCTGGTGAACAATGCAGGTGCTATTCCTTCTGCGATTAGCTTAATTGTGGAGTCTGCGGTTACCGGTCAGGCTGCGACAGGTGGTTTCGTAGGTGCCTCTATCATGATTGCCATTCAGGCAGGTGTCGCCCGTGGTGTGTTTTCAAACGAATCAGGCTTGGGAAGTGCGCCAATGGCAGCCGCTTCTGCACAAACCAACTCTTGTGTCCGTCAGGGTTTGATCTCTATGGTCGGCACCTTTCTGGATACCATCGTCATCTGTTCAATGACAGGTTTGGCACTGGTGCTAACCGGTGTTTGGTCGATGGATATTGAAGGCGCACGCATGACCACAGAGGCGTTCTCACTTGGCCTGAACGAAGGTTTTGGTCCTATGATTGTTGCTATTGGCCTGATGTTCTTTGCCTTCACCACGATTCTTGGTTGGAACTATTACGGCGAACGCTGTGTGGTGTACTTGTTTGGTCAACGTGCGGTGCTGACGTATAAGATTGTTTTCGTAGCGCTGATTTTGTCTGGTGCGTTTATCAAGCTGGATATGATTTGGCTGATTGCCGACATCGTGAATGGGCTGATGGCGGTACCAAATCTGATTGGCTTGATCCTGCTCCGCCATGTTGTTGCGGAAGAAACTAAAACCTACTTTGAAGCGTTAAAAAATGTGGTTAGCTCATCGTCTGATTCCAAAGCCGCTAATGCCTGATTAGTGATTCGATAGAACGAAAAACAGCGCCAATTGGCGCTGTTTTTGTTTTTCCTGATTCCTACGCGGTTTTGGCATTTAGCATATCACTAAGACCCAATTTGCCGAAGATCGCATCATAATGAACGAAGTTCGGAATTCGGGTGTGATGTTGAACTTTCGTGCCTACGGCGACAAATTCATAGCCCAGAGTGCTGGTTGCCATTTTGTCCCATTCCCCATCACCGAAGTAAACGCGGCGAGAGAATACGGCACCCGTGTCTTGCTTAGCACGGAAAGCGGCCAGCGCCATAATTTCACTCCGTGTCATTGCATCGGAACAAGACGCAAAGCTCACGCCGGTGATATCAAAACCCGCCGCCCTCAGCTTCATCTTGGCAGATTCTTGCCAACCACCCGTTGCGATAGCCAATACCACATTTGGGTGTGACTTCATGTCATTCACAAACTCGATCGCGCCTGGTGTGGCAACAAGGTCATTTTTGTTTGAAGAAATATATTCTCTCAGTTTTTGCAGGAACAGCGCTTTCACTTCGCGAAGGATGCGCATTCTGTCTTGACGCATACCCTGTTGTTCAATCAGTTCTTCCAAAATGCCGACGTCGGTCACGTTGGTAAACGCGCCCCAATCATCGGTTAGCTCAATTCCTACCACTTCCTCTACAGCAGAGCGAAAACAATCGGAATCGAAGTCGTAGCTGTCGATCAACGTCCCATCGACATCCAACATAAACAGGTTCATTAACGCCAGTCCTCAAATCTAGGATACAGAAACAACCCTCAAGGCTGATTTGAAATTGCGCGTGGCGACCACCATTTTCCGCGCAAGCCGAACATTGTATTTACAAATGCAACGTCTGGGCAACAATCTTTACTGATAATTACAGATAGTAGACGCACATCAAGATTGGCGCATACGCTAGAAAAGAAATGTGACAAGGTGATGGCTACTAACAATTTGTAACCATCACTTTCAAAGATTGTGTGATGTGGGGCGATGCTGAAGTTTAACCAGACCTAAAGCGAAATCACGTGACTACTGGTTTCACTGGCTTCTTCACCAATCATTTCGTCGTAGGGATTGTCCATCACCAATGTCGCTGATGTAAAACCCTGCTGTGTCAGCGCTTCTTTTGCTGTATTTAGGCATTCGAAGAACATCAAATCCCCGTCCTTGCTCCGCTGATAAGTTACAGTGCCGCGACCTGCGCTGGTACCAATGAGGTATTTGCTGGTATCTCCGCAGCTAACAATGATGGCTTCTGCATTCGACATCGGTCTTCCCTCTTGTTGTGATTTAAGAGAGTTACGCGCGGTAAAGTCACAGCGATCAGAAAGTAGCGTTTTTGGAAAAGCAGGAAGTGGGAACACGGAAAGTCGAAGGGAGAGAAAATGGAGGCGCGTCCCGGAGTCGAACCGAGGTCCACGGATTTGCAATCCGCTGCATAGCCACTCTGCCAACGCGCCTTTAAGTATCAGAGAGTGTCTCTGGCTACGGGACGGAATTATAGAGAGGCTCACGCTCAACGCAACGGTTTTTTTCACCTTTCCAACTGAGTGTTTCTGATTTGATCACTTCGAGCAAAAATGCGCCTTTGCAAGCACAACACCTCTCACATTGAGAGGCTTTAGATGCACAACACACTATCCTGTAAGGAGAAGTGAAATTTCTGCCGAAAAGAGTGTTTGTCAAGACTTGAAGATCACAGGATATAGTGGTTTGATCTGCGCCCTTGTCGATCAGGGGCACAATATAGTGTTTCTGGCCAAGCTTCGCTCAACAAGACGGCATTACTTTCGAGGTGCAATTCATAATGGCTAAAACCAAGTCAGCTTCTGATATCGAATCCACTGGCGTACTCGCTATTCCTTACCAAGATACGTCGATGGAAATTTGGGACAGCAAATACCGCCTGAAAAGCAAACACGGTGACGCAATCGACGCGACACTGGATGACACTTTCAAGCGTGTTGCTCGCGCACTTGCCGATCTCGAAGAAAAATCAGTACGCGAAAAATGGTACAACGAATTTCTGTGGGCACTTCGTCACGGTGCTATCCCAGCAGGCCGTATTACGTCTAACGCCGGCGCTTTCGAGCACAAACCTGCGACCTCAACCATCAACTGTACTGTAAGTGGCACCATTGAAGACTCAATGGACGACATCCTGGGTAAAGTGCACGAAGCTGGCCTGACCCTGAAAGCGGGCTGTGGTATCGGCTATGACTTCTCTACCCTGCGTCCACGCGGTGCGTTTGTCTCAGGCGCAGGTGCATACACCTCTGGCCCACTGTCGTTCATGGATATCTACGACAAAATGTGCTTCACCGTTTCTTCAGCAGGTGGTCGTCGCGGTGCGCAAATGGGCACCATGGATATCCGCCATCCAGACGTGATGGAGTTCATCCGTGCGAAGCGTGAAGATGGCCGTCTGCGTCAGTTCAACCTGTCTCTGTTGATCACTGAAGAGTTTATCGAAGCCGTTAAGAACGATGGCGAATGGCAACTGATCTTCCCTGTGACCGCGAAAGAAGCGCGTCAAGACGGCACCGATCTGCAGAACGATGAAAGCATCGTATGGGCAGACTGGCCGAGCAAAGATGGTCTGGTTGAAGATGATAAAGGCCGCGTAGCGTGCAAAATCTACCGCACCATGCCTGCGCGTAACCTGTGGAACGTGATCATGTCGTCGACTTACGATTACGCAGAGCCAGGCTTTATCCTGATCGACAAAGTTAACCAAATGAACAACAACTGGTTCTGCGAAGACATTCGTGCAACCAACCCATGTGGCGAACAGCCGCTGCCTCCTTACGGCGCGTGTCTGCTAGGTTCAGTAAACCTGACCAAGTTCGTTCGTGACCCGTTCACCGAAAATGCCTACTTCGACTGGGACATGTACCGTAAGGTTGTGGCTATCTTCACCCGTATGCTAGACAACGTGGTTGAGATAAACCAACTGCCGCTTGAAAAACAACGTGAAGAAATCGAAACCAAACGCCGCCACGGTATGGGCTTCCTAGGCCTGGGTTCTACCCTGACGATGCTTCGCCACAAATACGGCAGTGCAGCATCTATCGCTTTCACTGAGCAAGTTTCTCAGGAAATGGCGATCACCGGTTGGGAACAAGCGATCGAGCTTGCTGCAGAGAAAGGCGCAGCACCAGTGATGGACAAAGAATTCGACGTTACCCCTAAAATGATGCGTCTGCGCCCTGAAATGGCGAAAGACGGCATCAAAGTGGGCGACAAAGTGAAAGGTAAAATCCTGCACGCGAAATACAGCCGTTATATGCAGCAAATTGGCGAAGTGCGTCCAGACCTGATTGAGAAACTGGCGGCTAACGGTGGTCGTTTCACCCACCACAGCTCTATCGCACCAACGGGTACCATCTCTCTGTCACTGGCAAACAACGCAAGTAATGGTATCGAACCAAGCTTTGCTCACCACTACACCCGTAACGTGATCAAGCCAGGTAAGAAATCAAAAGAAAGCGTCGATGTGTTCAGCTTTGAGCTGTTGGCATACCGCGAACTGATCAACCAGAAAGCAATGCCATACAGCACGAAAGAAGACGAGCAACTGCCTGAGTACTTCATCACTGCCGATGACATTACACCAAGCCAGCACGTTGAAGTTCAGGCTGCTGCACAGCGCTGGATTGACTCGTCAATCTCGAAGACAGCAAACGTACCGACTGACTTCCCGTTTGAAAGCTTTAAAGACATTTACATGGATGCGTATGACAAGGGTCTGAAAGGTTGTACCACCTTCCGCTTCAACCCAGAAGTGTTCCAGGGTGTTCTGGTGAAAGAAGAAGATCTGGAAAACACCACTTACGTATTCACGCTGGAAGATGGCACCACCTTTGAAGCCAAAGGCAACGAGAAGATCGAGTATGACGGTGAAGAACACACCGCAGCTAACCTCTACGACGCCCTGAAAGAAGGCTACTACGGTAAGTTCTAACCGCAGACAGACAAATAAAGGGGTGGCGATTTCGCTGCCCTTTGTGAGAAAGAAGTAATTCGTTATGACACGTAAAATCGAAAGCAAAATTGTTGCGTACAAAGTAAAAAGCAAAGACGCCGTTCAGGAAGCGCCTGTTGCTCCTGTTGTTGAAGTACCAACATTTGAAACCATGCATGAAGAAATGCCACGCCCAGAAAAACTGCTGGGTTCGACGTATAAACTGAAGACGCCAGAGCACGTTTCTGAGCATTCTCTGTTTATTACCATCAACGATGTTGTGTTGAACGAAGGTACTGACCACGAAGTGCGTCGTCCTTTTGAAATCTTCATTAACAGCAAGAGCCTTGAGCACTACCAGTGGATCGTGGCGCTGACTCGCATCATTTCTGCGGTATTCCGCAAAGGTGGCGACGTCACTTTCCTGGTGGAAGAACTGCGTTCCGTATTCGACCCTAAAGGCGGTTACTGGAACAAAGGTAAATATGTACCTTCTCTGATTGCCGAAATCGGCAATGTGATTGAACAGCACCTGATGGAAATCGGCATGCTGAAAAACCCAGAGATGGACGAACACCAGAAGGCATTTCTGGAAGCCAAACGTGCTGAGAACGCTGCAAAAGCAGAAGTGAAAGAGGAAGAGCCGGTAAACACGGGCTTTCCACCGAGCGCTACCCTATGCTACAAGTGCCACAACAAAGCCGTTATCGTGAAAGACGGTTGTCAGACATGCTTGAACTGTGGCGACTCTAAGTGCGGTTAATGTACTGAATCCTATGAAAGAAAAGGCTTCCTGATGGAAGCCTTTTTGCTATCTGAGATACCTTCCCTCATCTTATTCAATTAATTCGAACAACCGATACGAATTTTTCCGCTATTTTGCGAATAAACAACCATCTATAGTTTGTTCTAACAACACAAGACACGTGACCAAAATACTTAAACGGAGCAAATTATGGCTAGCGTACTGGTTTTAAAATCAAGCATTCTCGGCGAATACTCTTCTTCAACCAAATTGATTGACCAGTTGGTTTCACAATTTGGTGAAGACACTTTCGTGATTGAACGTGACCTGGCAGCTCACCCCATTCCAGTATTGGACGGCGAACTGATGATGGGGTTGCGTGGCGCAGAAAACCCAACCAAACGCCAACAGGAAGCGCTGGCTCAATCAGACCAACTGATTGAAGAAATTAAGGCAAGTGACACGCTGGTTATCGCGGCACCCATGTACAACTTCAACATTCCAACTCAGTTGAAAAACTGGATTGATTTTATCGCCCGCGCTGGCGTCACTTTTTCTTACACCGAGAATGGTCCAAAAGGCCTGCTTACCGGAAAGAAAGCCATTGTCGTCACGACTCGCGGCGGTATGCATAAAGACATGCCGACCGAGCACATCACCGGTTATATGACAACCGTACTGGGTTTTGTTGGTATCACCGAAGTGCAATTTGTTTATGCCGAAGCGCTGGCAATGGGTGAAGAACCTGCACAGGCATCCATGGAGCAAGCAGCCAAAAGTCTTCAGGCGCTTGTTTCGTAAAGAGCAATTTCCTTCATGCTATTGCTAACTTAAATTTCCTTTTTCATTTCGGGTGTCTATGTAGACACCCTTTTTTTGTTGGATCTTTCTCTCAGCATCGCCTTTTCGGCATTTTCATTTGGTGAATAATCCGTTCTTATGTGGCCTTTGATTTGCCCTGCTGGAGCCTTAAGTGATTAAAGCAAATCCATTTTTAGGAAATGACGAAGACCGCGCTGAAATTTGGGACATGTTAGTCGCAAAAGATATCCGCGCTTACACCCAAGCGGATTGGTCCATGGTAGAAAATGATTTCCTCGAGGACGAATTCTTTGCCGTCAACGCGGGTTTCGACAATGACCCAGGTAAATGGAATCTCGCCTTCTCACGCTTTGAAAACTACCGCGACTCCTGGCTGGAAGCCGCTCGCGCAAGTTTAGATACTGAATATGCTGAGCCTTTGGAAGACGCCGTTCACAAGCTGACAACGCTGGAACAGATTGAAGTAAAAGATGGCAAGGCGATTGCGAGAAAACAGTTTGATGGCACGATTCAAGTCGTCGGCAAAGAGCCTGAAGTACTGAATTGGCAAACGCTCTACTATCTGAAGAAAACACCTGCGGGTTGGAAAATTGTCGGCTTCACCGGCTACCTACCTTACACAAAATAACACCAACGAATTAGAGCGTCGGGAAGTTGAAAGTATCGTATCCTTTCTCTCCCAAATATCCCGGCGCTCGCCTTATCTTCTCTATAGAAACTTCCTGTCCAAAAGCCCCTAGAACTCGATCTGCAAGTAAATCGTGTTGTAGTTACTCCCGCCTTTGATACGGCCAAACTGACTCGCTTTTTCAAAGATTGCTGAGCGGTGGTGAATCGAATACCCCAACCAGGCGCGGTTCCATTCTGACTTCCCAAACAGATCCCCAAGATTCACATCAAGAGACAGATCGATGAAGTTGAGCAAGTTGCTTGGCTCATACCCTTTTTCATCCATTTCCGTCTGTTCGATATACGTGATGTTATTCACGTAAGAAAGGCCTTCTGCCACACCGAGTCGCCACTTGGTTGGCCAATCGACCGTGTAAAAGGCTTTAATGGCCATCACAATTTCTGCTGAAGAAGCCTGAACCTCTGAGTTCCAGTGCCAAACAATACCCGGTGTCAAGTACAAGTCCATCGGGATACCAAACAACTCGTCACTCAGTGGGTGACCATAGAAAACGGAAGTCAGTTGGTTGTTAAACGGGTCTTTTTCAGTGTCACCGGCGAGGATATCGCCAATATTAGAGGGGGTGGCCCAGCCATGCGCTAAACGCCAATATGGACGGGTCGAAATTTCACGCTCGCTGTGGCGGCGGTTATCATTAAAGAAACCGAAGCCCGCATAAACTTCACCGTGCCAGTCATTGCTGACAGTCGGCGCATTGCGAACATTCTCGTCGAAGTAGGTCGCATAGGCTGCGCCAACCAAATAAAGATTGGAATAGACGTGATAACGCCCTTTCACGCCCGCCTTGAAATCCATCCCTGCGCCCAGTTTCACGCCATCATTTCTGTATTCAGAAAGACCGTAATAGAAACTGTTAAAGTCAGCATCTTTGTATCGCGCGGAAACTGTCGCATTCAAATCGTAACTTTCGCCTTCGAGTTTTTTACCCAAGGTCGCTATACCGTGAAAACGGCTACTTTTATCTGAAAGTAGGTCTAAATCCGCATACCAGCCATCACCCAATTGACGTTTCAACTGGAAACCAAAATCCCCGGTGTCACCACCAATGTCATTTTGTACTGCTGTAGGAAGGTCGATAAAACGCATACGAAGAATGGTATTCAACCGCCACTCATCTTCTTCCCATAGCCTCAAGCCTCCTTCAATACCATCAATAAAGAATGCTTCATCTTCATAGAACATCATCGGTACAAAGCTGGAGACGATATCACTACCGCTGTCTGCATAAGGAATACCCGCAGAGCGAATTGTTGCCGCTAAACCCCAGTTCTCACTCCGCTTTAAGCGCAGTGTCTCTAAAGTCTCTGACTTTTCAATGGGTTCGGGTTCGCTGTTCGCGTGTGATACCCCAGTAAAACAAAGGGACGCTGCAGCAAGCATTAAGGGAAACTGATATTTCATTCATCTTTTATATATTGACTCGAGTGACGTAAGTGTAACGTATTCAAAGAAAAGTGTTTCGGATTAATGCATGAAATCAGTGAGTTAAGAACGTATGAAAAAGGACTGGCGGCCAATTTGGCCACCAGTGTCTATGGTTTTAGCGCTTTACTTTTTGGTGTTAATGCTCTCTTGCTGTCAAAACAAAGAGATCCAGATGACCATGCTCTGATGGATTGAGCGGTCTGATGGGATTGGCGTTATGCCAAACCGCATGATCATCGAGTAGAGCAACATCACCATTGTTCATTGCCAGCGAGAAGAACGGCTGTTCACTTCTGTCTTTGTAAACCAGAATTTCACCACCTTGTACGTTTTGTCTGTCTATTGCGGCAATCGCGATATGGTCAAAGCCATCTTGGTGAATCCCTTCCGGGGAGACGGGAGTGATGTCGTTCAGTGTAACAACGCGCATCTGGTGGATTTCGATGTCCTGTTCGTCTTCAAGCTCGTTGTTGTCTTTAAACAAGCGGCAGAGTTCAAACAATCCTTCAGAGTGAAGTACCGCTGGCGTCAGTTCTTCAAAGTCACGGACAACACCGCCTTGATGCTGGTTGATAGCCTGCGACTGCACAAAAGTGTGGTGTTCCATTTGTCGAAGCGCACCGTCATGACAATGCACAATCGAATAGCGTCTTAACCGATATTGACCGTCTGCATAAGGGGTAGTTGGCAGATCATCAAACATGGGTACAAGTTCTTTCACAGCCTGGTCGCTGATATGACAAAGCTGCATAAGGTAATCTGGATGGTACATGTTACGTCCTCCATATTGTTCCTCAATCGGGCACTCTGGATAAGAGTTCACCGACCACAGTTATCACATAAAGTTAACGACACTGCATCATTTTTGACAATCTTTTATAGATTATAAAATCACCTTAAACACCAAATACGCTCATATAATTGGCATATCTTAAAATAGAAAGGATTTTATTTTGCATTATTTGATCTGTACCAAATTGGTCAAACACACTTTGAGAACTCGAGCGCGAACCTGAATCTTCCATTCAGCTAACATTCATACTCCATGGATACAATAGATTTGTGGATGCCCAAGGAAACCAAGAGGTAAGTAAATGGGAAGAATGATTAAGGCGCTGATTATCGTACCGATTCTGGTAATTCGTGTTCCAGCTTATGCCAATCAACCAGACATAAAGTCCCTCCCTGAACACCCTAGCCCTACTTATGAGCAAATTGAACCTCAACAAGCATTGTCTGATTTGCTCGCGATTCCTTCATTCAGAGCTAACCAGGTCAATCAACCCGTTAGCGACTTGGATACTCTCTATAAGCTCGCCCCTGACGCACAACAAGAGTTGGAAACACTTGCAACAGGCATTGCCGATTCTGTAAACGCAAAAGTGCTGAGTGCTGGCGTGAAGGGGCAAGATCGCGCTGCTGTAAAAGTGGATAAAGAGCTTAATGGTGATGTGTCTAAGCTAACTGATATCGTGCGAATCACCATTGAATCTGACTCGATTGATTCTCTGAATCAGGCGTACGAAAAGCTCGCGGCCCAAACCCAGACACTTGAAGTGATTAACCGATTTCAGGCTCCTCGCCCTTCTGGCTATCGCGATCTGAAAGTGCTGGTGACACTGCCAGAAAGTCAATTGGTGGCAGAAGTACAACTGCACCTTAATGCCATCTCTAAAATCAAGAATGGCCCTGAGCACGGTATCTACGAGCAAATTCAGCGCATTGAGCGGGATGCAGCACATCGCGAAATGACGGAGTTTGAAGTCACCAAAATCGCTCAACTCCGCCAACAATCCCGAAAAATGTACCAAATGGCCTGGGCGCAATATCAGCCATACAGCATGGCGGTATAACCCAGCAAAATTGTAGGGCGGTTCTCCGCCCTATCTCATCTCGAATTGCGTAATCTCTACCTGCTCGCCTTCGAGCGCAATGAAGCTCTGTGCAGGCACACTCTTCCACCCTTCTCTGTCAGTATCATATGGCTCTGACGCCAGTACCACGCCACTGTCTAGATGCTTGTAGAACAACGTCGGAGGTACACCATGAGTGGCATATCTTAATCCCCAAAATTGTTTACCGTTACTGACGCAAATCGATGCTTTAAAAGGATCCTCTACCTCTTTGGCGCGCATTTCAGCTTCCACCCTAGTGATGACTTTTTTAAGCGCTTCTTTAGGTGACAACTCCATGTTGTAC
The DNA here is from genome assembly GCF_000973155.1 of Grimontia sp. AD028. Lineage (NCBI taxonomy): Bacteria > Pseudomonadati > Pseudomonadota > Gammaproteobacteria > Vibrionales > Vibrionaceae > Grimontia > Grimontia sp. AD028. The sequence goes on from NZ_LASY01000018.1 coordinate 56,692, forward strand.
TGCAACAGAAGAAGGAAGATAAGCTCACTGTCTGTGGAGCCTTTTCGCTTCAGATAGTATGACTCTTCCAGATGCCGCTCAAGGCTGTAACGTGTCTGTTCAAATTCAGGGATTTGCCCGTTATGCATGAACAGCCAATTATCGACATTGAATGGATGACAGTTTTCTCGGGAAGTATTTGTGCCGGTTGACGCACGAACGTGCGCCATAAAACGGTGAGATCGTGTGTGTTCAGCAAGTGATTTTAGGTTGGCATCAGACCAAGCAGGCAAGACTTCACGATAAAGCGCTGGCGTTGGTTTTTCGCCATACCACGCGATACCAAAGCCGTCAGCGTTGACCGCCGTTACGGCCTTGTTTGCATCCATACTTTGCGACACCAGCGAATGATTTGGCTGATGAAGCATTTCATCCAAAAAACACGGCTTTCCTTGATACGCTAACCACCTACACACAGCAACCTCCTATCACTTCAGACATTTAAGTATGCGTGAGTTATGGGAAATTGCCGTGCCAGACAGCGCATTTTTATGTTGGACAGTTAAATCAACCGGGGTGGCCGTCCGTTCTTGCTTTTATCAGCATTGGGCCAAAAATAACCGCAAAGGCGACAAATGATAGCGACCATCCCACCGCTGCAATCACTATCCAAGTACTCAAATACTCAGGCCAAATCGCAGGCCCAATTACTCGGATAAGGGTAGCGAATGCGAGGGAAAGAAATGCAAAAGCAAACGGCGGGCCTTGATAAATTGCACGCCCGGTGTGCCCCATCGTCACTCTGGCAATCATCGCGAGAATAACGCCGGCTAAAGTACCCATAGCCAGTAGGTGGATCAAAGTATGAGATACCCAAGGGCTGCTGGTTGCCATTGCTTTGGCAAACAGTCCCAACGGCAAAGCAAGATAAAACAGGTGCAATGACCAAACCAGAGGCTCACTCATTGACTTAACACCACCCCAGCGAAAGAGACGAATCAGTTGTGCACTGCCCGCTACCAGCAGTAAAGCCAAAGTGACTGTCGAACCCACCAAGGGAAAGAAGCTCAGAATCGCCAGTAAGATCAGCGGGAGATTCGCAGCGACATCAAGCCACAGTAAGGCTTTTGGTGCTTCAAACTGAAAACGTTTTGCGGTGAAGAATGGAATCACTCTGCCGCCCATGATGGATATAAGCAGCATGAACCACCAAATCATCACCTGCCACAGTGCATTAGAGGAAAATGGCGGCATTCCCTTCACCGTGGCATAGCTGGCGAAATTAGCAATAAGTGCAACGGTGAGCATTGGAATGAAAAACAAATTCCTCCAACGTTTCGTTTTCACCACCCGCATCCCCACTTCCCAGCCAACGGCCAGTAAAAATGCACCATCAATCAGAGCAATCACCGCCAGTGGTGTGTCAGTCCAGAATAAAACCCGTGGTAATAACCAGAGGATCACAATGATTGCAAGTTTCCAACCTGATGTTCCCTTCACACCTGTCCATGTCTGAACAGCAGTCAAAAGGAAACCTGCCACCACCGCTATAGCAAATCCAAACAACATTTCATGAGCATGCCACCAGAGAGGTGGGACACTGAGTGACGTCGATACGCCAGTGGAGAAAATCCAACTCCAGACGGTCACAGTAAACACGGCATAGACGGAAGCCAATAGGAAAAATGGCCTGAAGCCTAATCGTAGAACCGGTGGAATACGTTCTTCCTTTGCCTTATCGACAATGTTGATCATCATGGAAATGTCTCTCCAAACTCTTTAAGTTGCATTTATTATACACCTTAAAGAGGTGCAGGAAAGTCAGCCAATTTAATATTTGATTATCAGTGCTTTTAAAAAAAAAAGAAAAAGCCGGCGATTGCCGGCTTTGAATAGGTTTTCGGGCTAAATTAGCTTCCCGATTTCGGATCCAACGCATCTTGCAGTGCATCACCGAGGAAGTTAAACGCCATAACGGTGATCAAGATGGCAACACCCGGATAGATAGCCAGACCTGGCGACTGCCAAATCACTTCCTGTGCATTCTGCAGCATGTTACCCCATGATGGCATTGGCGGTTGAATACCCAGGCCAAGGAATGACAGTGCACTTTCAAGCAGGATTACGCCACCCAGTGCCATGGTAGTCGCAATGATGACCGGCGAAAGCACATTCGGCAGTACGTGACGACGAATGATGCGCCAAGGTGAAGCGCCATAGCCAATTGCCGCTTTTACGTAGTCACGCTCACGCACAGACAAGGTACCTGAACGCACCAGACGTGCAGTAGTTGGCCAACCAAACAGCGCAACAATCACAATGATACGGATGAAGCTTGCATTCTCGCCTTGTGCCCAGCTATCAGGCAGTCCCAGTTTGCTCAGGTCTACCGCTGCCAAAACAATCATCAGTGGCAATGTAGGCAGTGACAAAGTGAAATCTGCAATACGCATCAGTATTGAGTCCAATTTGCCACCGAAGTAACCCGCAAATACCCCAATCAAGGTGCCAAGTATCGCAGTCGCCAGCGCAGCGACTGCACCAACTGCCAGCGAGACCTGACCACCGTAAAGCAAACGCAGGAATACGTCACGGCCCAGTTCGTCAGCCCCTAACCAGTGCGTGCTGCTCGCCGGTTCAAAGCGGGCAAAGAAGTCCACTTCAAACGGGTCATGCCCAAACCACGCCGCCAGTAATGGCGCACTGAAACACAAGATAGTCAGCAAAACGATGAATACCGCACTCACCAGTCCCGCTTTGTGCTGACAGAATCGTTGCCATACAAGAACCCACGGTGAGGATGCCTTACGTTTTGGTGCTGCAGGAGCAGCGTTAGTCACTTGTTGTGTCATGCTTATGCTCCTTTGGTCAGACTGATACGTGGGTCAAGCTTGGCATAGGCAATATCTGCCAACAGGTTGCCAAGCAATGCTGTGAAGGTAATCACCATCAAACCGAGCAATGCTAGGTTGTAGTCGTTACCCATGATGGCGTCAAAAATCAATTTACCCATGCCTGGCCATGCAAACACGGTTTCCGTGATCAGTGCACCTGAAAGCAGGAAGCCGATATCCAAAGCAATGATGGTGACCAAAGGGATCATCGCGTTACGCAAAGCGTGCTTCCAGATAACGCGGGTCTTCGATGCGCCTTTGGCAATCGCTGTACGAATATAATCCTGGCGCATCACTTCCAGCATGGTGCCACGCACATAACGGGAATGGCTCGCGACATTCAGCACCGTCAGCGAAATCACTGGCAAAATCAGGTGCTTGGCTTGAATCCAAAAACCACCGCCTTCCGCTTCACCCGTACCACCAGCAGGTAACCAACCCAACGTCACAGAGAACACCAGAATCAGCATCAGTGCCAACCAGAACGCCGGCGTAGAGAAACCGACGAAAGCACCAAAGCTAATCACATAGTCAGCCCAAGAACGGTGTTTCAGCGCGGCAATCACACCAACTGGAATCGCAATCAGCAATGACAGCAGAGTGGCGATACCCACCAGCTTAACGGTGTTCCAAACTGCAGGAATGAGCACGTCTTCCGCTGGCTTGTAGTACAAGCGTGAATAACCGAAGTCACCCTGTAACGCCGCTATCAGCCAGTTGCCATAACGTTCGATCAGCGGTTTATCTAATCCCTGTAGCGCTTTCAGACGCGCAATGTCTTCCGCGGTCATGTTTGGATCGGATGTCGCCATCAAATCGATTGGGTCACCCGGCATCAGACCAATCAAGGCATAAGAAACGAACGAAACGAGGAGCAGAACAAACAGACTCTGCAGCACCCGGCTTATCAAAAATTGCGTCATACCGTGGCCTCCTCAGATTCCATCTTTTTTACTTCGATCACTTCACCTGGATAGTGACAGGCAACCATGTGCTTGCTGTCGTCTTCATAGACAGAAGCAACCGGAATTTCCGTCTTACACTTCTCTGTTGCTTTTGCGCAACGAGGATGGAAAGTACAACCACTTGGAGGATCGATAGGACTCGGCACGTCACCTTGAAGCGCCAGACCACGTTTACGTTTGCCCTTCCCTACCTCAGGAACTGCAGCAAGCAGTGCCTGGCTGTATGGATGAGCTGGTTTCGAGAAGAATGCGTCGCGCGGCGCTTGCTCAACCACCTGACCGAGGTACATCACCACAATGGTGTCGGCAAGATAATCAACCACCGCCATGTCATGGCTGATGAAGAAGAAAGAAAGGTTACGTTCGCGCTGAAGTTCGGCAAACAGGTTCAAAACCTGGCTTTGCACCGACACATCAAGCGCAGACAGAGGTTCATCGGCAATGATCAGTTTAGGATCGAGCACCAGAGCACGGGCGATACAGATACGTTGACGCTGACCACCTGAAAATTCATGTGGGTAACGGTCAAGCGCGTCTTCGCTCAGGCCAACGGCTTTCAATGCCTCAATCACTTTGGCTTTGCGCGACGCTTTGTCGCCCACGTTGTAGACTTCGAGTGGTTCGCCTACCAGCTCAGATATAGGCAATCTTGGGTTAAGCGCGGAATACGGGTCCTGGAAAACCAATCCCAGTTTTCTGCGAAGGTCTTTAAGCGCTTGCCCTTTTAATCCGGCCGTTTGGATGCCATCGATTTCAACGCCACCTTCAACCGGTGATTCCAGCAGAGCGACCATTCTGCCGAGTGTTGATTTGCCGCACCCTGATTCCCCTACAATGGCGAGCGTCTCCCCTTTATTCAGGGAAAGTGAAATTTTGTTTACCGCTCGCAATTCTTGCGCAGGTTTCCCAAGCCAGCCTTTCTTGCCAATGGGATAGCGCTGACAGACGTTGTCTAGTTTTAATAATGTCATAGGTCCGTCCTTAGATATGGTGGCAGGCCACGGTGTGCACCGCGTTCAGCTCCACCTCTTCCGGCATGGTTGCTACACAGGTTGGCGTTGCTTTTCCGCAACGATCTGCAAAAGGACAACCCTGTCCACGTTGATCAAGTGGTGGAACAGCGCCTGGAATGGCAGGTAGAACGTCACGTGCGCCGCCAATTCTTGGAAGTGTTGCCAAAAGTCCTTGAGTGTATGGGTGTTGAGGGTTAGCAAAGAGCTCTTCTGCCGTTGCCTGCTCTACAATACGACCGGCGTACATCACGATAACCCGTTCAGCCAGTTGCGAAACCACACCCAAGTTATGGCTGATAAATTGAACCGCCGTCCCTGTGGTATCACGAAGTTCTTCCAGCAAATCAAGAACCTGAGCCTGAACCGTCACGTCGAGCGCGGTTGTCGGTTCGTCGGCAATAATCAGTTCCGGCTCACATGCCAGTGCCATGGCAATCATAACGCGCTGTCGCATCCCACCGGAGAGTTCATGTGGGTAGGCTTTTGCACGTCGAACCGGATCAGGAATATGTACCTTTTCCAGCATTTCAATAGCGCGCTCTTGCGCTTCAACTTTGTTGCTACCACGATGCAATTCGAACATTTCAGCGATCTGATCACCGACGGTTACAACCGGGTTCAATGCAGTCATTGGCTCCTGGAAAATCATGGCAATACCTTCACCACGGACCTGCTGCCAATCTGCTTCTTTGTTTGCTAGCAAATTTTCGCCGTTAAATACCACCTGGCCACTGGCTTTCATCACCTTCGGTTGCAGGCCCATCAGGGTAAGGGCGGCAAGACTCTTGCCGCACCCTGATTCACCGACGACACCAAGTATCTCGCCTTTCTTAATGTGGAAGCTGATATCGTTCACCGCTGGGTAGCCTTTAAAGGCCACCCGCAGTTGACGAACATCCAGTATCGTCTGATCCATAAAAGCTCCTACTTCTTGGTGCTGTACCACTCTTCAACCCAGTTCGACGACGCGAACATATGGCCTGTAGGTGTGACACCTTCCAGCCATTTCGGCATCACAAAGCTGTCAGAGCGGAAGTATAGTGGTAGCGCTGGGAGATCTTCAGCATAGATGTTTTGGATGTCACGAAAGATGGATTCGCGCTTCTTATCATCCAACTCTGCCTCTACTTTTTCCAGCAACGCATCCATTTCAGGGTTTTTGTAGCCAATATAGTTCTGACCTGACCAGCTGTTTGCTTCAGTTGGAATACTGTTTGAGTGAAGCGTAGTGCGCGGTGGGTTCTCCGGGGCGGAGTACCAAGCAAACATCGCCAGACCTTTATGTTTACGCTGAGTCAGGGTTTCACCAAAGTAAACGCGGGCTGGTTGGTTCACGATCGACACCTTTACGCCAATCTGCTTCCACTGAGATTGCAGTACCTGCTGAACCAGTTCACGGGTTTTATTGCCTGCAGTGGTCATCAGTTCCAGGTGTAACTCATTACCTTCGCCATCAACCATCACACCATTTTTCAGTGTATAGCCTGCTTGGTTCAGAAGCTCTTTTGCTTTATTAGGGTTGTATTCATACTGCTTAACGTCTTCGCTGTAGCCGAAGTCACGTGGGCTAGTGTTTGTGTGAGCAATAGGTTGTTTGCCCATGAACAGTTTATCAACCAACTGCTGACGGTTCGCACCATACATCAGTGCTTGGCGCACTTCTTTCTTGGCAAGGTGCGGGTTGTCCATGGTGGTATCCAAATGCTCGTAAAGCAGACCAGGCTCGAAGTGGAACTTAAATTTGTCTCCTTGACGCTTTTCAAGCTGCAGAGCTTGGTCGAGGCTCAAACCCAATTCACCCGGGATGTAGTCAACCGAACCAGACAGTAGATGCGCTTCTAAAGCTGATGTGTTTTCTACCGTCTTAAAGATAATTTCATCAAATGCCGGAGATTTACCTTTCCAGTGAGGGTTACGTACAACAGTAATAAAGCTGCCAGCACTTACTTTGCTCAGCACGTATGGGCCGTAGAACAAGCCTGGGTTGGTTGGCTCTGTGGCGTATTTAGTTGTCTTGCTATAGCTAGATGGGTCTGCGCGATAGATTTCTCCTTCGATATGCGCAGGCATTGGATCAGGGAAGTAGTCAGTGCGGTATTTGAATGAAACCTTGTTAAGGTATACTTCAAAGGTCTTATCATCCAACGCAACAAACTTTTCCATCGTTTGCGCTTCTTGCAGCCCTGGGTTACCTACACGCTCGTCACGTTCAATTTCCCAACCCAACTGCAAGTCTTTTGAGGTGACTGGTGTGCCATCGCCCCAGAAGAGGTCATCTTTGATAGAAACAGTCAGTTTGATTCCATCAGAACCGTCTTCTCGCGAGTAACGCTCTGCAAGTCCATTTTCAAAAGTTGGGATTTCAACACACACGTTACAGTATGGCTGCCAATCTTTGCCGTAAATGACACTGTGACGCCAAGCTGTAGACAAAATGTAAGATGCTGCAGAATTAGACACTAAAACTGGGTGCAAGCCTTCAGGGTACTGAGACATGCCAATTTTCAGTGTTTCGGCGTTTGCTGATGCTGCAGAAAGTGCCAGTGGCGCTGCCATCGCCATGGCGAGGATTGTTTTTTTCATATTATCGGTTCCTTCATGAACAAGAGGGGCAAATCCGTTACCCAAAACCTATGCGCAAAACAGGCGGTCTTGTTAGGCCCCAAACCAGATGCAGAGAAAAGTTGCGCATATTCCCGCAATGTTAAACATATGTTTCACTACATGTCGACTCCATACTGCCTGCAATTCATTCAAATGGAACTCGTTACTCACAGAAATATCTGCCTGCATCGCATTTCACTGTTTTTAACATTTTAAAATTATTTAAATCAGACAGTTACTGGCTAGAAAGCAACACTCAAAAAGCATTGATAATCAAAATAAGTGCGCATATATTCATTTTTACTTTTGAGACGGCGGTGTAAAGGTAACTAAGTGTGCTTATAAGCAATTAAACACTCAGTTTTAAAGCGGCGTTGTGCGGAATGAGCTAGCTTGGTGGGTTTTTGGCCAACAGAATACTTAGGCCAAAAATCAGCGTTTAAGTAAAAACCTTGATTTTTGATAAAGCTCTTCAAATTACCAGCTTAACAGAGCTTATAACTACCTAGCGAGCTAAAGGCAGCTACACATATTGAGTTATGTGTTAATAGACTTCCAGATAGGAGAATTTTCGCGAGTTGTATTTAAAACACCTACCGATACAGCTCGAAAGGCTCAAGTGGGGTTCCTTTCACTACAACTCTGTGTAACTTCCTTGGTTTGTCACCGTAGTCAGTCACTGCAAAATGCTGGGTGCAGCGATTATCCCAAATAGCGACACTTCCTGTTTCCCAGCGAAACCTTACCTGAAGCGATGCATTATGGGCGTAATCAAATAACCTATCTAACGTTATCCCCTCTTCCTCAATACAAGGATCGTCGAGCCGCCGGGTAAACTGCTCATTGATATAAAGGGTTGGATGACCAGTTTCCGGGTGCTTAGCAACAACAGGATGTTTCACCGCCACCATGCCTTTCGAAATGCCGTCGACACGGCTCTCCCCATCACTGTTCACATCGTCAAAGCGGCTACCCGCAAAGCCGTGAACCGCATGGATGGCTGTTTTACCAACCAGCTTTTGCTTTAAGGGTTCGGGCAAGGACGCATAAACCGCTTCCATCGAGACCCAAATAGTATCCCCGCCTTTATCCGGTAAATGTTGAGCACTAAGCACCGAGCATTTTGGCGGTGCAGATTGCCAGGTCATGTCTGTATGCCAATAGCTTATACCTGGCGGATTGCCGGGCGTCGTTTCAATTTCACTGACTTGAGGGTGTGTTGATACATGAGGGAAGAAAGGATGTGGCTCTTCCAACTCACCAAATCTGTCAGCAAGTTTAAGTTGAGCTTCGGGGGAAAGAAACTGGTCGCGGAAGAAAATGACTTTGTATGTTAAGAAAGCCTGATAAATCTCTGCAAACGTCTGCTCATCGCAATTTGCCAGATCTACACCAGAAATTTCGGCACCGATGTTTGGATTACAAGGTGTTACTTCCACGATTGATTGTTCCTTACTTTAAGTGAACGCTAATTTTCCTGACATCACACAGGCCTTAATTCATCTCCATGTTGTTTATACTCAAACAACCTTATAAATGACCTTTCATAAACCCATTTGATTTCATTTCATTAGTTACATATAGACACCATCTCAACACACACAAGATCAACAATCGAATTTACTCATAATTCCAATAAAATTTCCTCGTTGATCAAACGGATAAAAAGTTTACACTCGCCGAAAAATCATACCCAGATCACATTTACAAGCGATTTCACTCCCGATGACAACAAATGTAATGGCAAAGAAAATTCGCCGCTCGATGAAGCAGTTATATCTCATGCCATTCGTCAAATTGTGCTTACTGATGCTATTAGTGCTTTCTACTGGCTATCAGCTTTACAACATGGCGCATTCGAAACAGCTGATTGAAAAGCTGGATGATGATTATCGCCGCCTGTTTACTACCATCCGTCGCTTTGGTTCTTTTTATAACAATTCACCGTCGCTCACCATGCACAACGGTGTGCACAAGTTTGGCGACATCAGTGTGGTCGTGCGTCAGGACAACACTCAGGTCAAACACTTGTCTGATGGGCTAGACAAACTTAACAACAGGTTAGATACCTGTGCGCCGGATTCTGTCTGGTCTATTGCCGTCTTAGATGTGCCCAGCCGTTATGGTGTGTTTTACCCATTGCGCCCAGGTTATCTTGCGTCGTTCGACACCTATGCGCCAAGTGACCGAATTAATGCCATGGTTGAGCGCGAACGCCTGAACAATACATATCGTGAGTTCTATGGCTGCATTACGCGAATGACGGAAGCGTATGTGGAGAGTGAAACCCACCAGCGTATTCGTACTATCTATTACCCGATCCACAATAATCAGGCTCTGAATGCCATTGTCGCCGTAGATATCAAGGAAAGCCGCACACAAGACATTGTTGATGCCTACAACAAAGAGCACAACACCGTTCTGAACATAGATGGCCTAAACAATATCTACTCCGAGAAAGGAAAACTCCCTTGTGCAAATGATGGACCTTACCAGGTTGGATTCCACTACCTTGATGTATTGAAAGCAAGCCTGGCGCCGTCCTTTCTGCTGGCGACTTTGCTGCATCTTGCGTTTCACTCTTTTCGTCGTCGTGATCATTCCATTAAGCGCGATGAAATGACGGGGTTGTTCAGGCGAGATTTTTATGAGCCGCGATTCAACCGCATGAACCGCTTTGCCATGTTGGTGATAGACATCGATCATTTTAAGCAGATTAATGATGAACACGGGCATCAAACTGGTGACGAAGTGATCAAAGCCTGTGCCAGCATACTCTCTTCACACATCCGCTCAGAAGACGTGGCTGTGCGCTGGGGTGGCGAAGAGTTTATTGTCATGTTCAAAGGCATACAGCGCAACGCGTTGTTTGATAAGGCAGAGCAAATCAGGCAAGCCATTGCAGGGAAAAAGATAATGGGATTGTCCGTCACCGTCTCTATCGGTGGTCACGTTGCTACTAACACAACCTTTTCACAAGCATACAAAGCCGCGGATGCCGCTTTATATCATTCAAAACACCGCGGCCGTAATAAGGTAACTCTGGCGTGAAAGACATTCTCACTCATCATAAAACCTCCCTGAGAAATGACATATTTTTAGGGTTGTTCTCCTTCGCACTGGTGCTTTTCAGTACCCAACTGGGTTGGTACCCGATGGGCGGCTGGGTTGGTGCGCAGCTCTTCTCTGTTACATCCGGAGCCATGGTGGCCGTTTGCTACATGTATGGTAGAGCCGGCGTCGCAGGCCAGTTTTTCGCGTTGATGGCTTTCTATACCTTTTTAAACCCAATCCCTTCAGGGGTGGGATACATGTACACCCTGTTCATGACGGTTACCCTCTACATTTCTGTCGTTGCCTTTGAGCGTCTGCGAGAGCACCCACATTCTGTGCGCGTCGCTTTCTGTTTCTACGTGTTTGTCGCGCCAAGTGTTGGCGCATTAACACTCGCTGTCTTAGCGCCTAACAACTACGATCTTGATGCCGCATTAAACCTTTACCTGACTGATTCCATCGCGATATTGATCACTGCTCCAATCATTGCTTTGGCACTGTATGGCATTAAAAACCCAAGTAGCGTGAGAGACTACTTCACGTCTTTTTTGACACTGTCCAAAGTAGATTGGCTATACAAAGTCGTCTTGGTCGCGGGTATCCTTCTGGTGCTCAATTACACAGACACCAATTCAAGTGCCCCTTACCTTACCTACTTGTTGTTAGCGCCACTCGTGACGCTAGCAGTCTTCAATTTTTCGGAGCTGGCACAGACGCTGATCATGATTATCGGCTTTGGCATGATTTTCCATGCTGATGCTTATGACGATATACATACGCTGAATACGCGCCTTTCCTTGTTCTTTATGTTCTCGCTGATCATATACATCATGCTTGAATACAAACGCTCATTGCGTCTCGAAATAGAAAGCAACCTCAAAAGCCTCTACTTCGATAAGCAAAGTCACTTTGGCTCTTACCAGCGTTTAGATGCCGATTCGGCAACAAAGGAAAACTTTGTCGTTGCTGCTATCGATCTGCGCCCGGTATTCAAGTATCCGCTGGAAAAACGAGACAGGATCTTGCGCCAGATCTCCCGATTCTTTCAGCAACACACCACACTCTACGATCAAAGCTACATGCTCTATGACGTCTCAGCGCTCGTCATTCTGACCAATAGCTCAGAAAATGCCATGGCGGAGTTAAATGCTATCCCAGCGAAGCTGGATGATTATCTGGACCAACGCCAGATCAGTTTTTACCCCGACAAGGTTTATTACTGCAGCTGCAGAAAAGGGATTCGCATCAAGCAAGCCGTCAACCGACTCAACGTCAACATGCGTCTTGGCGACAAAGGCACGCCGGGATCTGTGGTGAATTGCGATGACACCTCGCTTGATGATTACATCGCGATGTTGGAAGAGTTAGATCTCTGTGAAGTACAGATCCTGCGTCAGAACTACCTCAACATCGCCACGCCAGATAAAGCGTGTTTCGAGCTGCTGAGTCGTTTCTCTTTCGATGGCAAAGTGCTGAATACCGCCACCGTGTTCCACTGCGCGCAAAAATTGGGATACCTCGAGCAACTGGAGCACAAAATCGTGATGCGCCAACTGGACTACCTCAGTAAACTGGCACCCGAAAGCTTTGACTATGGCTCTGTTAATCTGACACCCGACTATCTAAGCGATGCTATTGCTGTGTCCGAGTTGATTGACTGGGTAACCTCAAACGGCATGCCTGCAGACAAAATAAACATCGAGATTGTGGAGTCTGGGTCGATCGATAACCCTGATTTGTTGCTAGAAAACCTGAAGTGGCTAAAGTCTCAGGGGTTCCGTCTGGCATTGGATGATTTTGGTGCAGGTCATGCCACCTACAACCAGCTGTTAACCATGCCCGTGGACACCGTAAAGATTGATGGTTCTCTTGTGCGAAACTGCATCACAGACCCCATTAAACGCACCATCATTGAAGACCTGCGTTCAATTGCTGACACATTAAAAATGAGCATTGTGGCGGAGTGCGTAGAAACAGAAGAGGAAGCGGAATACCTCAAAAAACTGGGTATCGATTACCTGCAGGGCTATCTCGTACACAAACCCATGCCAGTGTAATTTCTCAGTTTCAGGCCCCTTTTGGGGCCTGATATTCGCTGGACACACAAGATTTCTCGGATAATTTGCGGTAACATCCTCTGGTCTATCAAACCCTTGGATAACACCGTGACACAAGCCAACGAACCTACCTTTTTCTTCTTCGATTACGAAACCTTTGGAACCAGCCCTGCCCTTGATCGCCCGTGCCAGTTTGCCGGCATCAGAACAGACAAAGACTTCAACATCATTGGAGAGCCGTTGGTCATTTACTGTCAGCCACCCAATGATTATCTGCCACAGCCGGAAGCATGCCTGATCACAGGTATTACGCCGCAAACTGCTGTCACCCGCGGGCTGCCAGAGCCAGAATTTATTGCCAAGATCCACGAACAATTGTCCGTACCCGGCACCTGCGCTGTGGGTTACAACAACATCCGGTTTGACGATGAGGTGACGCGCTACACGCTGTACCGCAACTTTTTCGACCCTTATGGGTGGAGCTGGCAGAACGGCAATTCAAGATGGGATCTTTTGGATGCCATGCGCGCCGCTTATGCGCTGCGTCCTGAGGGCATTGAGTGGCCAATAAACAGTGAAGGGAAGATCAGCTTCAAACTGGAACACCTATCAGTAGAAAATGGCATCGAACACAGCAATGCGCATGATGCGATGGCCGATGTTCATGCCACCATTGAAATGGCGAAAAAGCTGAAAACGTCGCAACCACGTCTGTTTGATTACCTCTATACATACCGAAATAAAAACAAGCTGACACCGCTGATTGATGTGGTTTCCATGAAACCATTGGTGCACGTTTCTGGCATGTTCGGTACGGAGCGCAGTAACACCAGCTGGGTAGTGCCTGTTGCATGGCACCCTGAAAACAAAAACGCAGTCATTGCTGTCGATTTAGCACGTGATCCTTCGCCATTATTCGATTTGGATACCGATGCCCTTCGTGAACGCCTGTACAGTAAACATGCTGATTTGGCTCCGGACGAGTTACCTGCACCTATCAAACTCATTCACATCAACAAATGTCCTGTGCTTGCTGAAGCTAAAACCCTGCGCCCGGAAGATGCGGTCCGACTGGGTATTGACCGCCAACAGTGTCTGGATAATCTGAAAAAGCTCCAAGCCAATCCCTCTGTCCGTGAAAAGCTTGTCGCACTTTATGCCGAGAAGCCGGAATATCAATCGTCCGGCAATGTCGATGCCGCGCTTTATGACGGCTTCTTCTCACCATCTGACCGCTCTACCATGGATATCATCCGCCAGACCAAACCGGAAAATCTGGCGGCTCTGGATATACAGGTTTCAGATAAGCGCATCAAGCCACTGCTTTTCCGCTATCGAGCACGAAACTATCCCGCTACATTAAGTGATAGCGAGCAGAAAAAATGGCACATGCATCGTCGCGACTATTTCGAGGCTGAGTTACCTGCTTATATGGCAAATTTGGAAGCACTGGCTGAAGCCAATCAAAGTGACGATAAAAAATTTAAGATTCTTAAATCCGTTTATCACTATGTCGAGTCACTGGTATCTTAGGCTCTCGACCTAGATCAATTGTTTACCGTGTGATGTTCGCTTTACGCACCTGTATTTTTAGGTGCGTTTCATTTGAAATTCTGTGATTTGAGTCCACACTTTTCTTATAAGAGATTGCCGTGTGGGAAATGAGATGGTCACCAAGGTCAACAGTCGCTGCTACCGATTTTCAGATGTAGATTTCGAACCTGAGAGCCGTTCTCTGTATTGGCGTGACAGCACAGTCACTACCCTGACCTATGAAGAATGTAGACTGCTTGAAATGCTTTGCTACCATGCGGGCGAAGTACTTTCAGCGAGAGTCCTATACACGGCGACCTCTTTGCCAGACTCTTCGTTCTCCCAGCATCAAAACAGTATTTGCTCACTGCTCGCGAAATCCTATCGCCAAGGTGAAAAAGTACTTCCTCTGGATGTCGTAGGAGATCATGGTTATCGCATCGCCTTGCCACAAAAAACATATCAGCGACAAGACGAGTTACCGCCCGACCCTTCACTGCCAGACGAACTCGATATCAATCTGGAAGAGGCCATCGCGGAACCAGAACCCCATCCAAAAACCGCCCATCTTTTCCTGAGTGCTGTCACTTTTTTAGTCGCTGCAGCCGCGGGGGCCGTCTACTTCTTCTAACGTGATGACATGAAAACTAACGGCAGCTTGGACTGCCGTTTTTTTGTGTGATCTTCCTCGAATGGAACAAGGTTTCATATACGGTCTCGTAGTAGAATGTCTGTCATTCTGAACAAGCGAGACGAAAAATAGTGAACTACCTGATCGGATTTGCGTTGATCGCGCTCTACTACGCGATCGGCAGTCTTATTACGACTTTCCTGCATCTGCCTTTTCCAAGCAGCATCGTCAGTATGTTGTTACTTTTTGTCAGCCTGACCACAGGCGTGGTGCCTGGACGCTGGGTAAAAGATGCCTGCACGTTACTGATCATGGTCATGCCATTGTTTTTTATCCCCGCCAGTATGGGATTGATGGATCACTTCACTTTACTGGTTTCTGACTCCTTGCCTTTGCTAGGTGCTACAGTGTTGAGCTCGCTGATTGTATTAGTGGTGATGGCTAAACTGCTGGACAAAGATAAGGAAGAGAACTGAGCCATGTGGATTATCGCGACACTGATTGTCTATGCCATTGCCCGACAGATTGCCCTCAAGCTTCGTCATCCTGTTTTCAATCCGCTGTTGATTAGCTTGATAGTGCTCATGCCCATGGTCATTTATAGCGGTGATACCTACCAGATTTATTTTGAGCAGAACCAAATCATTAACTTCATGCTTGGCCCTGCGGTTATTGCATTGGCTTATCCGCTGTATGAGCAAATGCATGTCATCCACCGACATTGGCGAACCATTCTTATTGCCTGCACCTTAGCGAGTTGCGCTTCGATGATCTTAGGTTCACTCATTGCCGTGTGGGTAGGTGGTGACTTACAAATCGCTGCGTCTGTTTTGCCCAAATCTGTGTCAACGCCCTTTGCTTTGAGCACCGCTGAGCACATTGGTGGGATCCCTGCCGTCACAGCAGCGTTGGTAGTGGTCGCGGGATTGTTTGGCGCTTTGATTGGGTATCCATTGCTGAATGCGTTGAAGGTGAAATCTTCGCTGGCGAGAGGACTATCCATTGGTGCAGTTTCTCACGCCATTGGCACAGCAAAAGCGGCAGAGAGTAATTATCAGGAAGGTGCCATGAGTTCACTGGCCTTGGTGATTTGCGGCATCATCACCACCATTCTCGCCCCCTTTGTGTATCCGATTATTGCGTTTGTTGTTAATTACACCGCAACATGACAGGTATCAAATGAAATCGAATTCATGTGAGTTCACCCTAATTAATGAAATGGAATATTGCGTTACACATATTAAGTGATGCACATCACGTTAATTGAGCTATATTTCGCTTTAGAATACTCTCCCATAACAAGAGCATTGGAGCGAACATGCGAGCTAGCGTTCAGGAAGCAGTTGCAGCTTTACCTACTCCGTTCAAAGAAGCAGTGAACAAGATCGTTTCTGCACCAGAATTTGATGCCACAATCAGTGCCCAAGACTTTGCCGCACTGCTTGAAGAAACCGGACTTTCAGACGCCGAGGCACGCGTTGCCCTCTTGCCAGTAGCCGCCGCTTATTCGGTTGCCCCCATTTCAAAGTTCTATGTTGGTGCCATTGCACGTGGCGAATCAGGCCGCTTGTATCTGGGCGCAAACATGGAATATGAAGGTGTTCAATTGAATCAGTCTGTTCATGCTGAGCAATCAGCCATCAGTCACGCCTGGCTGAAAGGTGAAACCCGCCTGACAGATATCACCATCAATTACAGCCCGTGTGGTCATTGCCGTCAGTTCATGAACGAGTTGAGTGGTGCAGAATTGCTGCAAGTCCAATTGCCAGAGCGTGAAGCCAAGCTATTGCACAGTTATCTGCCAGAAGCATTTGGCCCGTCAGATCTCGGTGTCGACCAACCCTTGTTAGCGCCAGTTAATCACGGGTTAGCCGCAAAAGAAGACGATGAGCTGATTAAGGCTGCAGTTCAAGCCACTAACCGCAGTCATGCACCATACACCCGCAATCTGAGCGGTGTTGCGGTGCGTGATACCAAAGGTAATGTCTTCACTGGTATGTATGCTGAGAACGCTGCGTTTAACCCAAGCTTGCCTCCACTTCAGGTCGCCCTGAACTTAATGAACCTGGCTAATGCGCCTTTGACTGACATTCAGGAAGTGGTCTTGGTTGAAACCGCCAATGCCAACAACAGTCACCTGCAAGATACCCAGGCGATGTTGGAAGCGCTAAACCCTGACATTCCTTTGGGTTATCTGGCGATTTAATGCCTTTTCGAAGCACTGACGTTAAAAAACGCCGGATATTCCCGGCGTTTTTACTTTTTCCCCTTCCCATGCACAATTTTTTCGCTAGTATCGGAACACTTTTTCTCTTTCCTACACGCACATGAGCCAACAACACAACCCTATTCTTGGCGCCACATGGATGCTGACCGCCGGTGTCTGCTTCGCGATGGTGAACAGTCTCGCGCAGTATGTGAGCTTTAAAATGCAGCTGCCCTCAACAACAGTAGCATTTGTCCAATATTTCATCGCACTGGTTGTTATGCTTCCGTGGTTGAAAACCATGGGAATCCGTCAGGCCTTGAAAACCGATCACCTTGGTTTGCATTGTCTGCGAGTCTTTTTCTCGGTGATTGGTATCCAGCTCTGGCTTTGGGCTTTGGCTTATCCTGTGCCAATCTGGCAAGGCATCGCACTGCTGATGACATCACCACTATTCGCCACCATCGGCTCTGGCCTTTTCCTTGGTGAAAGAGTCGGCCCTGCACGCTGGTTTGCAACGTTGAGCGGCTTTGTGGGCGCCATGATCATATTGGAGCCTTGGTCAGATGATTTTAACTGGGCAACGCTTCTGCCGGTGGGCGCTGCTTTCTTCTGGGCAACCTACTCTCTGATGGTGAAAAAACTATCGCACTATGATTCACCAACCACCATGGTGGTTTATCTGCTGCTTCTTATCACGCCATTCAACATTTTGCTGGCAGCGCCAGAATGGACAATGCCAAGCGGTCAAACTGTATGGTTGATGCTTCTGGGCGCGGGCCTTTTGACCGCTTTAGCTCAATGGGCGATTGCCAAAGCTTACGCTGTGGCAGATGCTTCGTTCGTACAGCCTTTTGACCATGCAAAGCTGCCACTGAACGTCTTGTTTGGCTTCTTGGTATTTGGCTGGGTGCCACCAGGCCGACTCTGGCTTGGTGCTGCTATCATCATTGCTGCGGTATTCTTCATCACCCATTGGGAAACACGAAAACCGACAAACCGCTAACTGCTTTTGTAAGCCGCTCAAATTGAGCGGCTTTTTCTTATGAGGTCTTTCAAAACGTCACCCAGAACAAAAGGTTTTCAAGTGTCTCAGGATAAAAACAAACGTTTGCGCAAACGTTTGCTTAAGGTAGAATTGCGGCCAGACATTTGAATGATTGGAAGAATATCATGATTGGTACTGCTACCCGTCCTGGCGCAACCCGCGTCCTGCTTTTAGGCTCTGGTGAACTTGGCAAAGAAGTGGCAATTGAATGCCAACGACTCGGCCTCGAAGTCATTGCCTGTGACCGTTATGCTGATGCCCCCGCAATGCAAGTCGCCCATCGCAGCCATGTGATTGACATGCTGGATGGCGATGCCCTTGCGGCGGTAATTGCTCAGGAAAAGCCTGACTATGTTGTGCCAGAGATTGAAGCCATTGCCACTGACCGTCTGGTTGAGCTGGAAAAATTGGGGCTCAATGTGGTTCCTACCGCACGAGCAACACAGCTGACAATGAACCGTGAAGGTATCCGTCGTCTGGCAGCAGAAGAACTGAAGGTTCCTACTTCACCCTACGCCTTTGCAGACACGCAGGAAGCGTTTGAGCGAGCCATCGAGCAAGTTGGATTTCCGTGCGTTGTTAAGCCAGTGATGAGTTCATCGGGCAAAGGACAGAGCGTAGTGAAATCTGCCTCTGACATTCAATATGCTTGGGATTACGCCCAAGAAGGCGGACGCGCCGGCCGTGGCAAAGTCATCGTTGAAGGATTCGTTGAGTTCGATTATGAAATCACTCTGCTGACTGTTAGTGCCATCGATGACATTCATTTCTGTGCGCCAATCGGCCACCGTCAGGAAGATGGCGACTACCGTGAATCATGGCAGCCGCAGGCAATGAGTGAGAAAGCACTCCAAGCCGCTGAAGATGTTGCGCGCAAAGTGGTCACTGCGCTGGGTGGGTATGGTCTGTTTGGTGTGGAGCTTTTCATTAAAGGCGATGAAGTGATGTTCAGTGAAGTCTCCCCTCGTCCGCATGACACCGGTATGGTGACACTGATCTCTCAGGATCTTTCTGAGTTCGCCCTTCATGTCCGCGCGTTCCTGGGCTTGCCCGTAAATGCAATTCGCCAGTTCGGTCCTTCTGCTTCTGCCGTAATTCTTGCGGAAGGCACGTCGGATAACCTGAGTTTTCAGGGACTCACCGAAGCACTGCGTTACAGCGATACTCAAGTTCGCTTGTTCGGTAAGCCAGACATTAACGGCCGCCGCCGTTTAGGCGTTGCACTGGCTACTGATACCAATACAGATTCTGCAGTGAGCAAAGCCGTGAGTGTCGCTTCATCTGTTCAGGTCGATTTCTAAACGACAACAGTCACGCATAAAAAACGCCACCTCGTCAGGTGGCGTTTTTGTTTCCAGTGCGTTTACTACGATTCTATCAACCAGACTTCTTCTGCAAAGAAATCCGCGGTTTTACCTTTAGGTGGTCTATCCGCCTGCTCATCTCGGTTTAGATGAGTGATCTTATAGCCTTCAAACAACCGACTTACTTCGTCAGCATCCACACTGAAAGGAGGACCATCCATTTGCTCTTGTGGATAATGAAGTGTCACCAGCAAGATGCGGCCGCCCGGTTTAAGAAGCGACAATAGTCTTTCCGCATACTGTTGACGCAGGGATTCAGGCATAGCGATCAGCGCGGCACGATCATAAACCAGCGGATAGGTTTCTAACGGCGCAGTGAAATAGTCACCGGCATAGATAGACAGCTCATCAAATTGATACAGCTTCATTGTTGGGCTCATCGACGTGACCGTCGGTGTATAAAGGTGCTCAGAAAAAAACGCACGCACCGCAATCTCACTCAGTTCGACACCCACTACCTCATCGTGCTTGCTGGCCAGCCAGCTTAGGTCAATGGATTTGCCACACATAGGGACAAACACCGCCTCTTCACGTTGAGGGTTAAGCAAAGGCCAATACTCTACCAGAAGCGGATTGGTATCCGAGAGGTGAAAACCAATGCGGTTTTCTGCCCATCGGCTGTGCCAGAATTCCTGATCCATGTTGTTTTTCTCGTTGTTACTTTCCACACAAGGGCGACATCTTAACAGTGTCACTCAGCCGGAAAAAACCATTTCTCGAAGGCGAAAAGGATCATATTCGTGATCAACTTCGCGATATTTTCCAATTTTCTATTGTTTTTTGACTAAATTATAACTACTGTATACACATACAGTATTGGATATTCGTACAGGAAAACATGATGAAACAGTCGTTTGCGATCAACCAATCCGTTCACCACACACACATGACCCGTTCTGCTGTTCGCGAGCATTACGCCCGTCTTGCTGCTGGTGCGCGCAGCTTTCACCAGGCACATCGTTATCAAAGCAATGACGCCTCGATCTCCTGTGATTCAATTTCCTGTCATTTGGTCTCTGTGAATATCTACCAAAACAACATGAGCGAATTGGCTTACCTGCTGCGATTGGTTAAAAGCCTCGCAGAAAGTCATAAGTGGATTACCTTGATTGCGCCGCCATCCAATTTCTCTCTTTCGCTTTTTACTCAGGCTGGCATTCAACAATCTCAAATCCGTATTGCTCGTCCAACAGCAACGCACGACGCTAAAGATCTTATGTGTAAAGCGCTGGCATCAGACACCTCTGCTGCTGTGATTGGCTTTGGTGAGCTAAGCCATTTTGCTGAATCTCTATCAGGGACCGAAACCCATACACCAGGATTCGTGATTTCAGGTGTCCCTGAACAACTTCACTAACCTGTACTTCAAATCAATACGAACACTGCCTCGCGGCGCTTGGAGTCAACAGACCCTGAGTGCCGCGAAACCTTTTCAGAAGCTAGATAAATATCGCGGTTTCAACAGCATCACCAAGACGTAATTTCCCATTTCTGAACAGATTGTCACCTTACGCCGTTGCCTATACTCAGCTTTTCCGACGGTTCGAAGTAGGAATGCTAGGTTTTGAGCAATAAATTGGATTTAAAGGCACTCACTGCCCTTGTCATTGGCTCCATGATAGGTGCTGGGGTTTTCAGTCTTCCCCAAAATATGGCAGCCATTGCCAGCCCTGCTGCGGTTTCCCTTGGTTGGTTGATCACTGGCTTCGGCATGATTTGTCTGGCATTGACCTTCCAAGAACTCACATTAAGCAAACCCGATGTTCAGGGCGGCGTGTTCGGCTATGCTCAGGCTGGCTTTGGGGATTTGTGCGGTTTTTTTTCTTCATGGGGCTATTGGCTCAGTGCGGCCGTCGCCAACGTTTCCTATCTGGTGATTGTATTCAGCACTCTGGGGCTGTTCTTTGACACGCCGACGTTCAAACTGTTTGGTGACGGGAATACGTTAGTTTCCGTTGCTTTATCATCAATACTTATCTGGCTCGTACACACTTTGGTGTTACGTGGTGTTCAAACGGCTGCCATCGTTAACTATGTAACGACTATCGCCAAACTGATCCCTATTCTTGTTTTTATCATTGCCACCTTTATCGCCTTCAAATGGGACACGTTCACGTTTGACTTTACCGGCCTTAACATCGCCAATCAGCCAAGCCTATTTGATCAAATCAAACAAACCATGCTGATCACGGTGTGGGTGTTTATTGGGGTGGAAGGTGCAGTCGTTGTCTCCAGCCGGGCAAAGAACAACAAAGACGTCGGTCGAGCGACTATTCTGGGCTTACTGATTTGTCTTTTCCTGTATGTATCAGTCACATTACTTTCCATGGGTGTGATATCAACGCCAGAACTGGCGAAGCTGCAGAACCCATCAGCCGCTAAAATCCTTGAAACATTGATTGGAGATATCGGCGCGGCGATCATTGGGATCGGGCTAATTATCTCTGTCTCTGGTGCATACCTAAGCTGGACATTGCTGGCGACAGAAACACCTTACACTGCGGCAAAACTCGGCATGTTTCCCAAAGTTTTCGCTGAAACTAACCAAAATGGCACGCCCACCTATTCACTATGGCTAACAAGTTGTGCTGTTCAGTTATGCCTGATTCTGATGTTTGTCATTGGCGGCGGATATGATGATTTGCTGACCATCGCATCGGAAATGATTTTGGTGCCCTACCTACTCGTGGCAGCCTACTTAATGAAATTGTCTTTCAGTGAGCTTGATACGTACAAAGTCAAAGCCATTGCATTTCTGGCAACGATTTACGGTATCTGGCTACTTTACGCATCTGGCATTCACCATCTACTGCTTGCGACTCTGTTGTATCTGCCGGGTTTGGCCTTTTACATTCATGCCATGCGTGAAACCGGTAAAGCCGGTTTTAACGGGAGGAATAAGATCCTTTTGGTTGTGATTGTTTTCGCCAGTGCTTATGGGGTTTATTTACTGGCTGAGGGCGTCACGCTTTAGCGGGATTTGGTCGTACCCAACAAAAAAAGCGCCACCCAAGTCGGTGGCGTTTATTGTTATACCAATCACAGTAGATAGGTGATCAGAAATAGCGCAGGA
>NZ_LASY01000180.1:0-554 GCF_000973155.1 Grimontia sp. AD028
GTGGCTGATTTCACTGAAGACACTGTTGTGCAGGATGTCATTGAAGTGACGGCGTCTGATGGTGTAACGACGACAGATATTGTTATTACTATCGGCGGGTCTCAAGATGCGATTGATGCATTCCTAGCAACCAACTCGGTCATATCAGGTGATTTTTCAGGTCAAGTCACTGAGCGTGATCCCGGCGAATCATCGACCGTGACAGGGAAGATCTCAGTGTCAGATCCTGACTCTACAGATTCTCCTTCGTTGGTATACGAGAGTGTGGATGGTACTTATGGCACATTCTTACTCGAAGACGGTGCTTGGTATAACCTTAATGAGGATCGATGGACATATACCCTGAACAATAACAGCACTCTGGTTCAGGGTCTGGCTGAAGGCCAGGAGGTAGAAGATACATTCACTGTTAAAGCGACGGACGGAAAATCCCAACGGATTGTTATCACGATTGTTGGTTCTGATGACGCGCCGGTAGCGACAGGAGATACATCAGCTCAGATAAACTTGTTCCTCGATCAAGGCTTTGAGGGCGATCTCTATGAGGTGAGAGG
>NZ_LASY01000181.1:0-346 GCF_000973155.1 Grimontia sp. AD028
GCTCTCCAACCGTTTGAGCCATTAAGGTTCACTTCCTTAAGGAAAGTGCCAGACGTTGTATACACATGAACCTTGCCGTTGTAGTCCGCTCCAAAGTCAGCCTCATGGAGACCATCGTTGAAGTTCAGTTGCACCTTAGTTGACGTCGTCGACGTGTTAGTCAGGTTAACTGTCCATCCTGGCCATGTGCTGTTTTCCACACCGTTCTGAAGGTGAGTAATGCTGGCGACTTTTGGCGCATCAGCTTCATCAGTAATCACGGCTGCTTGAGACTGCACCCATCCCTGACGGCCAATGACTGCACCCTGGATCTTGATGGTCTCATTCCCTTCATAGACATTGTCAT
>NZ_LASY01000182.1:0-2447 GCF_000973155.1 Grimontia sp. AD028
CCTCTCACCTCATAGAGATCACCCTCAAAACCTGAGTCTCTCCACAAGTTTATGGTGCCGTTATCATCTCCAGAGATAACGGGCTCATCGTCGGTACCTGTAATCTCTATCACAACAGTTAATTTGCTGTTATCGCTCGCGATGATATCTATCTCGTCCTTGACGATTTCATCTTTGTAGAGTGCCTGGACCTTCGATTGGTCTAGTGTGTATGTCCATACACCATCGACAAGTGCCAATGAGCCATAGGTACCTGACCTATTTTGGTTAGCGAATAGCTGAGAATCCTCTTCATTCAACTCTCCACTGGTTTTCACTTGATCACCAGGATCTCCCTCGTTTACAGATCCAGCCAGGACGCTTGGTGTTGTGCCACCACCGTCTGTGGTGCCGCCATCTGTCGTACCTGTGGTGCTGCCATCAGTACTGCCCGTAGTTGAACCGTCTGTCGTACCCGTGGTTGAGCCGTCAGTACCGCCCGTAGTCGAACCGTCTGTCGTACCCGTGGTGGTGCCATCCGTACTGCCGGTGGTCGAACCGTCTGTCGTACCCGTGGTGGTGCCATCCGTACCGCCGGTAGTCGAACCGTCTGTGGTACCTGTGGTGGTGCCATCAGTACCGCCCGTGGTCGAACCGTCTGTCGTACCTGTGGTGGTGCCATCAGTACCGCCGGTAGTCGAACCGTCCGTGGTACCTGTTGTTGAACCGTCAGTGGTACCTGTGGTCGATCCGTCGGTGCCGCCGGTGGTTGAGCCGTCGGTGGTACCTGTGGTGGTGCCGTCAGTGCCGCCGGTAGTCGAGCCGTCCGTCGTACCTGTGGTTGAGCCGTCGGTGCCGCCCGTAGTCGAACCATCGGTGGTACCTGTGGTGCTGCCGTCAGTACCACCCGTAGTCGAACCGTCGGTGGTACCTGTCGTCGAGCCGTCAGTACCACCCGTAGTCGAGCCATCGGTGGTACCCGTGGTTGAGCCGTCGGTCGTACCTGTAGTCGAGCCGTCAGTGGTACCTGTCGTTGAACCGTCTGTCGTGCCTGTGGTGGTGCCATCAGTACCGCCGGTGGTCGAACCGTCTGTAGTACCCGTGGTGGTTCCGTCCGTACCGCCTGTGGTCGAACCGTCGGTCGTACCCGTCGTTGAGCCGTCGGTACCACCCGTGGTTGAGCCGTCAGTACCGCCTGTAGTCGAACCGTCCGTCGTACCTGTAGTCGTTCCGTCAGTGCCGCCAGTCGTTGAACCGTCGGTCGTACCTGTGGTGCTGCCGTCAGTACCGCCCGTAGTTGAACCGTCAGTGGTACCTGTCGTTGAACCGTCGGTCGTACCTGTCGTTGAGCCATCCGTACCGCCGGTGGTCGAGCCGTCTGTACCGCCCGTGGTCGAGCCGTCTGTGCCGCCCGTGGTCGAGCCGTCGGTAGTACCTGTCGTTGAGCCATCCGTACCGCCGGTGGTCGAGCCATCGGTGGTACCTGTCGTGCTGCCATCAGTACCGCCGGTGGTTGAACCGTCGGTCGTACCTGTCGTTGAGCCGTCAGTGCCGCCCGTGGTCGAGCCATCGGTCGTACCTGTGGTTGAACCGTCAGTCGTACCCGTGGTTGTGCCGTCGGTTGTACCCGTAGTGGAGCCGTCAGTAGTACCTGTCGTTGAGCCGTCGGTGGTACCTGTGGTGCTGCCATCAGTACCGCCGGTAGTCGAGCCGTCCGTGGTACCAGTGGTTGAGCCATCCGTACCGCCGGTAGTCGAACCATCGGTGGTACCTGTAGTCGAACCGTCCGTCATACCTGTGGTTGAACCGTCCGTCGTACCTGTGGTGGTGCCATCAGTACCGCCGGTAGTCGAACCGTCCGTCGTACCTGTAGTCGAGCCGTCAGTGGTACCCGTGGTCGAGCCGTCGGTCGTACCCGTCGTGGAGCCGTCAGTAGTACCTGTCGTTGAACCGTCGGTAGTACCCGTCGTTGAGCCGTCAGTGTTACCTGTAGTCGAGCCGTCGGTGCCGCCCGTGGTCGAGCCATCCGTGGTACCAGTAGTCGATCCATCGGTACCGCCAGTCGTTGAACCATCGGTCGTACCCGTCGTTGAGCCGTCTGTCGTACCTGTGGTCGAACCATCAGTGGTACCTGTGGTCGATCCGTCGGTGCCGCCGGTGGTTGAACCGTCAGTGCCGCCCGTAGTCGAACCGTCTGTCGTACCCGTGGTAGTGCCATCAGTACCGCCGGTGGTCGAACCGTCGGTCGTACCCGTCGTTGAGCCGTCAGTACCGCCTGTAGTTGAACCGTCCGTGGTACCTGTCGTTGAGCCGTCAGTGCCGCCCGTAGTCGAACCGTCCGTGGTACCTGTAGTCGATCCGTCGGTCGTACCCGTCGTTGAGCCGTCGGTGCCGCCCGTAGTCGAGCCGTCGGTGGTACCTGTGGTGCTGCCGTCAGTACCGCCGGTAGTCGAACCGTCCGTCGTACC
>NZ_LASY01000183.1:0-762 GCF_000973155.1 Grimontia sp. AD028
AGCACTGGCTGCTCAGTTCAACCGTGAAGGCCACGACATCGTTGACCACAACACTTACGTGTTCCTGGGTGACGGCTGTCTGATGGAAGGTATCTCTCACGAAGCGTGTTCGCTGGCAGGTACATTGGGTCTGGGCAAGCTGATCGCGTTTTGGGATGACAACGGTATCTCTATCGACGGTCACGTTGAAGGCTGGTTCACTGATGACACGCCTAAGCGTTTCGAATCTTACGGCTGGCACGTTATCCCAGCTGTTGACGGTCACGACGCCGATGCGATCAATGCAGCCATTGAAGCCGCGAAAGCAGAAACCGGTCGTCCTACCCTGATTTGTACCAAAACCATCATCGGTTTCGGTTCACCAAACAAAGCAGGCTCTCACGATTGTCACGGTGCTCCATTGGGCGCTGACGAAATCAAAGCGGCACGTGAATTCCTCGGTTGGGAACACCCTGCGTTTGAAATCCCGGCTGACGTCTACGGTCAGTGGGACGCAAAAGAAGCAGGCGCTGCAAAAGAAGCCGCTTGGAACGAGAAGCTGGCTGCGTACGAAGCTGCACACCCAGAGCTGGCGGCAGAGTTCAAACGCCGTGTAAACGGCGACCTGCCTGCTGAGTGGGAAGAAAAAGCCAACCAAATCATTGCCGACCTGCAAGCGAACCCAGCAAACATTGCGTCACGTAAAGCATCGCAAAACGCGCTGGAAGCGTTCGGTGCGATGCTGCCTGAATTCATGGGTGGCTCAGCTGACCTGGCACCTTC
>NZ_LASY01000184.1:0-7308 GCF_000973155.1 Grimontia sp. AD028
ATACCGCCGGTGGCTTCAGGCATCTCAACCAAAGGAGACTCATTGGTCCCATTTGGGCCCGTTCCCTCACCAGGTGCGAGTGTATCGATCTGACCGTTGGCGGTTGTCGAGATAGCATTTCCCTGGGAGTCAGTGACGGTTGCTGTAATTGAAAAAGGTCCGTCCGGCAGAGGGTTGGTAATTTCAATACTGAAGGAGCCATCCTCTGCTACTGTTGCAGTTAATGTTTGGACATTCCCAGTCGAGTCAGTGATCGTTAGCTGAACGATAGAGCCAGGCAGTATGTTTGTACTACCTGAAATAGTGGGTGTGTTGTCGTTGGTAAGGGTATCGACGCTGAGACTGATTGTTGGCGTTGTGAGAAATGATTCTGAATTTTGTTCTCTCGCACTAAGGCTGGAGAGAGGCTCAACATAGGATTCTGTGTCATAACCCGCAGTTGCGATCGTTTCGCTTGCCGATCGTGACAAAACAAAAAATCCGTTTGAACCAGAGCTTAAAAGCGTTGCGCCCGCAGCAGTTGCGTTGTCTTCATTTAAGGTTGGGTCTTGTCCAAGCTTGATCGCATCAATGATCTCCCGGATCTTTTCTTTTTCCCCATCATCTAGGCTCCGGTTATTCAGTAATTCCGTAAGGCTGTCAACTTCGCCACCCACATAGGCATATACGGTTCCGTCATCACCCTGAAACTCAATCAGTGTGTCTTCTGCAACTGCAATTGTGTCGCCGGAATGAAGTTGTGTGCCTAGTTTAAGGGCTTGTTCTTCACCTGCATGAACGAATGAGGCTAACCCACTTACAAAAAGAACTTCCGCGTTGTTCGGTACTTTAACGTGCCCCATAGATCCAGACCCAAATAATAAAGAAACTATCCAATCATTTGTGTTACACGAATTTCACAAATGAGCATTTTGTTAAAAGTAGTAGAAGTGGCTCGATATTGCATATTTAAGGAGGTGAAATACGGTAAAAAAACATGAGGTCACTAAAACAAGCGGCTGACAAGCTTGTTGGGTGTGGGGAACAGTGTGGTTTTTGCCTCAGGTTAAAAGCCTAAGGCACTATTTTGTCTGACGGCAGAATGGCAGGGGAAATAAGGCGTTTTCAGGAGATGTTTTACACGTGGATATAGCGAATGAAATGGTCCATGACTGCCATTTGCTGTTCAATGCCTTTCAGCGCGTTATAGATGTCTGCTTCAGAATCACAGTACTGGACAACATGCTTTGCAAAGGCGGCGATTTGCCCGTCTTTGACTTTTTTCGAATGAACAAGATTGCGTTTGATCACCACGAAAAGATCTTGTTCTTGCTGATCAAGGCCTAGTTGTTTCGCTTTAGCACGAATAGCGTCTTCATTAACAGGCTCGCCATGGCGCATAGATTGTAGCGAGTATCCTGGCTGTGTGGTTTGAGGGCTTTTCCCTTTGGCGATGACAGCACAGGTTTTGCTGATGATCATGCCTTTGCGCACCTGATCCGCTTGCATTAAATTTGTATGGCTGCTTATTTCCAATGTCTTTATCCCCTCTAAAGATGCCAACTGACGTTACGAAGGCTTCAGTTCTTATTTTCAAATGTTATAAAACGGAGAGGGTGTAGGCTTGTCATTCGACGCCAGATCGCTATCCGACAGAGCGCGCAGGGATAAATGTATTAATTGGGTTTGAGAGCTGATTAAAAAAGGCCAGGTTGTCGCTACCACAACCTGGCAAAGGCACTCGTTTAGTTGCGTAGTCGCTTAGGTATGGATATATCGAATGAAATGCTCCATCAGATGAAACTCATTCTGCAAACCTGAAAAGACCTGTTTGAAATCCGTACCTTCTGGGCTTGCTGCCACGATGCGTCGTGAAAAGTCGCCAATTTGCTGATCGGTAACGTTTTTGGATCGCATCAGGTTCTTCTTAATCACGGCGAAGACGTCTTGCTCTGGCGTGGTCAGCGCCAGTTCTTCGCCCGCCGCTTTAATCTCTTTGTCATCCACTTTTGGCGTGGTAAGTACTTTCTGTGGTTGGTTCCACAAATTCACTTGCGACAAAGCTACGCAAGCTCCGCCAGCAATGATCATCTTGCGCATTGAATCCCGTCGGGATGGGTCAAACTTATCCATGATAAGACTCCTGTTAATTCCAAGGGCTGACAGTAATGGTGGATGGCATTCTCAAGTCGTATGCCCAACGACGGCGCGAGTTCTTCTCGCGGATTTCATCATCCAGTGCTTGCAGTTGTTGCTGGAATACATCAAGCAGCGGATAAACATTTGGGTCGTGCTTGAATTGTCCTTTGGGATATTTGCCGAGAGAGCGATGCCAATCCTCAGGTAAGTCGGTAAAGATACGCGAGAACATAAACAAGCCCGCTCCAACATTCATTGGAGGGCAGATATTCAGCCAATCACGCTCCGTATAACCGAAGTGTGGGTCGATTGGATGGTCACGGTAAACCCCCAAGGCACTCAGCTTCATAAAGGAAACCATGCTGCCAAATGCGTGGTTGACTGACATCCAGTAAATAATGCGGGACACGATATCAATCAGTTCCTCCAGAGTATCGGCATGATCCGGGAAGCCTCTTACATTGCCATAATGTGTTGTTTCATAGAGGAAACCCTGAAGTTCCGTATCGTCTTTAACGTCTTGGTCAGAGTGGTAGTAAAGGCGAAGATATCCATCGACCCATTCATTGATGATAGGAGCCAGTCCGTTGTCGTCGTGCTGCGGGTATTCATCAAGCTGTGCAAGAACTGGGTCGGCCATGCGATCAATCGGTGTGCTGTGCTCGAAGAAATGGTAGTGATTTTTTCTTCGTAGCGTGGCGTTCACAAAGGTTGTGCTGCTGAAACCAGACAATCTCTGAATTGCGCCGGTTAGCAGGCCATTGTATGGGTTGCCATAGGTATACTCATACCCTTCACCATTTGGCAGTCCGCTGGTGCCAACTTCTTCGAATATGCCGATATGGTTATTGGTGACCAAGGCCATCAAGTGGGTATCCAGTAATGGCCGCAATGGATGGTACTCCGTGATGTTACGGAAATACGCCACAGGAATCGGACCAAGGTAAACATGGGTGGAGAGGTGATCGATAACGCCTGCCATTGATGTCATAGTCGTGATGCAGTTCTTGGCCATTTGCCAAGCCCAGTAGTTATCTCCCGCAGTGATGATTTTTGAGGGCGGGTGCTTCTGGTCGCCATATCCGAATACACCCAGGAAGAACCAGCCAATATCATTCCAAAAACCGCCAGGTTGTGGGGTTTGTGTTGGCTGAATAGCAATGGTTTTCAACCCAGTACCATTCGCAGGAATGGCAAACAGACAGATACCTGCGTGTAGGCGGGCACCGAAGTTATCGAAATTGCGTTTGGCGACAGTTTCATCATGGAAGTCGGCAAAATCGAGGATAAAGAGGCGACCTTCTGCCATGGCCTGATCGAGATTGTCAGATTCAAACCCCTGAACACGTCTGAAGTGGCTATTTGTAATGGGGAACTTGCTCATGTGATGGGTATAAGGCTTGAAGTAATTAAATACTGGTGTCGGTGCGGCAGTAACCAACCAGCCAATCAAGTCATCGGAACGGAAATCTTTATCATATGGCGCTTTCGGCCACTGCTTGATGCGTTCTTCATATTTTGGATGGTCGGTACAAAAAGTGGGGTAGAAGTCGAGCTCATCGACGGTATTACACTTCCTGTGCGGGAAGGTAAGCAGGATGGGATCCATGATTTCGAAGGTGATGCGCTCTGGTCTGCCATCAGCCAATTCACTATATACGACGGTCAGAAGGTTAATAAACTTCGCGGCAATATCCGGTGACAGTACGATGGTCCAAAAGTGCTTCTCTAGGTAGGCTACCGTCCCTTCAAAAAGCCGCACCCCAGCGAAGTTCGGGTCGGCATCATTCACATCGAAGTTGTATTCCTGCTCGTCTAACCCTCCTCGATATCGCCATTCATTGGCGTTTGCGACGTCTTCACATTGAACATTTCCGTGAACGACAGCACCGGGAAGTTTGAGGTATTCAAATGTGTTTTCTTTTCGGGCTTTGGATAAGGCGTAAGCCCGTTGCGCAGAAGTAGTGAAGTCGTATTGAGGCAATGAGACTGGCGGATAGGGAGAAGCGGCTTCTTCGTTGCCGCCTAATCCACCGGGAGGCAAAGCATTCAATATATCTGCTAGAACGCCAGTCCCTTTGTGGCACTGCGCGGCACCGAATAGGGAGCGCGTCTGTACATCACTTGAGGCTGCTGTAGCATTGGGATCCGGAACATTCAATAGAGACTGAAGTTCTTCGATTTTGTTATCGCTCATTGTTTACCCCTTTATTTCTTGTAGGTGGTTCAACATAGGGACACGTCCAATCCCTTTCTGATTGAGAGAAAAATGCGATAGTCCGATGCAATCCTTCATCTTGTGGCTCTAGATGGAGGGTGCGGGCATGTTGTTGGAACAATGAAACTGTATCAGTGAGAAGGGTAAAGACGGTTATCCCTGCACGTAGAAGAGTTGTCTTTAAAAACACTAAAACGTCGCGAATGGATAACTTTCCGGTCAGAAGCCAAGAGTTTGCCTATGGCTTTCGACAAAACCTCAGTTTTTGTCCTAATCCTCGAATCTCTGGTAGTGTGGTTATAAGTTGAACGGTTGAATTCTGCTTCAAGGACGCGGTATGACAGAACATCAAGCAAGGCTGCAAAACCTGAAAGCTCACATTCTGGAAGAACTAGATTTGTTGAAAGACCAAGCGGATCCTGTTGCTCTGGACCAACCTTGCATCGGTCGAGTTGCGCGAATCGATGCGATTCAACAAAACGAAATGGCCAAATCCAATCTTAGGTATTTTCTAAGCCAGTTAAATGAAGTGAATGCCGCACTTCAGCGTTTGGAAGATGAAGAGTACGGCTTTTGCGAAGAGTGTAGTGTGGATATCCCCGACGCCCGTTTAGCCATTAAACCGGAAGTCAGATACTGTGTTGGCTGCCAGGAAGGGCAAGAAGCGCGCTAGCTAATCAGGGCGATATTCACTGGGCTGGAATGGTGTCCAACCCATCAAACTTTCAGCAGGTGCGGTAAACACCTCTACAGTCAGCGGGTGGCATTCCGCCTCGTCGCTAGAGTGCGTCGCACCGCAATCTCCACCTGGACATGCTGACAATGCCCCAAGCAAATCCGTTTCTGCAAAGAACTCAATATAATCCCCCTTTCTGGCAGGGCTCGCCTTCATAAAATACTGATGTGTATCTTTCGTAAAACCTGTGCACATGAAGACATTCAGCACATCATGAACATGTGGTTCCGCTTCTCTCTGACTAACACCGAGCTTGTCTGCAAGTGCTTTGGTGAGATTTGAATGGCAGCAGTGATGGTAATTTTCGCCATGAAGATTGTGATGAGTGTATGGATCGCATCGTGTGCCAATCACGTCATGTACACCAGCACCGTCATCATCCCAGCCATACCATTGCAGTGAATCATCGGTGATTGTAGCTATTGGGCGCAGATAAGGCATATTGCTCCAAAGCCTGTCACCTGTGGTTAGGTGAGTAGCATGTAACTGGCGTGTTTTTCCACTAAAAAAGCGCTCACTCAAATTGTCACGCTGCCAAAGATTTAAATCTCCGACCTGAGAACCATGTAAGCAGGAAATACGAAAGAAGCTGCCAGCAGGAACGGTAAAGCATCGCGCTTGTCGAGGGGGAATATCAAACAACAGTGTCCTGACAGATACTGATCTGATTGATTTATAAAAAGTTATATCAAAAACAGGAAGAGAATCAGTTTGGTAACATATAACAGGAGAGGAGGCTCTCAACTCTGCGGCATTATCAGGAATATTGATCAGATTACCGTTGGCACTACAAAGAGGTGACTTGGGGTCATGCATTTTGTTACTCCTGACAAACAGTCAACATCAACCTTTAGGGATAAGTATAGGGTCATAAGGTAACACAAGAAAAAGTTAATAAAATCGAACATTAACCTATTCCCATAATTTTAATATGGAAATAATAGTATCATATATTATATTTGTGATGCCTTAATTTTGATACCTTTCACTTTTAGTCTTTATCTTAAGGTTTTCTGCACTTTTTATATAATTTCTATTAAATCATAATTGATTGCTTGACTAGTTTAATTGTCAGTTGTGGCTAGTTTTAAATGCTGGCCATGATTATATTTTGATGAATTTTCTTGTCGTCAAATTATGTATTTATTAGTTTATTTTTTTAACTTATGTAGGGATTGCTAATTTAAAAACTAGTCCTAATGTAATTTAGGTAGCTCCCTGTTTAAATTTGTTATGTGATTCTTTTGGAAGGTCAATGAAATCATAAGATGATGAAAGTGCGTACCAAAAACAGAAAGCGTTTAGATGCATCTAAAATGCATTAATGTGATATTGATCCGTATAACAACACAAAACTTAGTGTTTTGAGTACCAGAAAAGAACTAGCAAAGTATGAGTTTAGAGTTAGTAAAAATCTAATGGATAACATTATTAAAAAATGAAAAATCAAATGATTTGATAGAAAAGCAGCACTTCCATTCAAGTTTGCACATTCACTCTTACTTATATATTCAGTGTATCTGGTGTGTTGTATTTATTTCTCTCTGGCCGATATTTTTCATTAATGATGCCTGCTAGGACGGGAAATTCTTTTTAAGGGTTAAAGGCTGTTGACCATGGAAGTCATATGAATCTGTTTGTTGAACTGCCTTAATTTGTACCAAATCCTCTCACACATAGTTGTCCAATTCGGTGCTTAGAATAATTTGCTGGGAGCAAATGACATGCGTGAATTCAAGCTCAGAACCAAATTAGCAATATTAATTTCGGTTCTGCTGGTAGTTGGCTGTGACTCAGGCGATAACGCCTTTGGTGCAAATAACCCTGATAGTGAAATTACTGATCCCGGCACAGAGACTGGCTCAACTGATGGTGGTTCAACAGACAGCGGTATAACCGACAGCGGTTCGACAGATGGAAAAACAGATGGCTCGGGGGACGATGGTTCAACCGATGGCGTAAATCCACCAAATGGTGGCCCTGGCGTTACGACAGACGGCTCAACGACAGGTACGACCGACGGTTCGACTACGGGCGGTACTGATGGCTCAACCACCGGCGGCACCGACGGATCGACCACAGGTACCACCGATGGCTCGACTACGGGTGGTACTGACGGCTCGACGACAGGTACCACCGACGGTTCGACTACGGGTGGTACTGACGGCTCGACGACAGGTACCACCGATGGTTCGACTACGGGCGGCACCGACGGATCGACCACGGGCGGCACTGA
>NZ_LASY01000185.1:0-7692 GCF_000973155.1 Grimontia sp. AD028
GCTTAGAGCAGAACCCTTCGGGCAGCGTTTGTGGGGAATTTCTGCTGCGTTATCGGCTTCTCATGTAGGCCAGCTACACATCGAAGCCTCTGCCTTGCATAAATCCCCCACAAACTGCTGCAAAAATCACCACCAAAGGTCAACAGCCCCTTGTATACGAGCGCGGATTATGCACAGCATTTCCGTGAAATCAGACTATCTGGTACACTCGCGCCCCTTCTTTATGGCGGAACTCTTTACCCATGTCAGACAACGTATTTTCACTTCTTCATCCCACGCTTCAGCAAACGCTGAGTGAACTTGGTTACAGCGAGCCCACTGATATCCAGCAGCAAGCGATTCCAAAAGTGTTGGAAGGAAAAGACGTGATGGGTGCAGCCCAAACAGGCACAGGCAAAACCGCCGCCTTTACGCTGCCTCTGATCCACCAGCTTCTGGAACGTGGTGTGAAAGGCTCTGCGCGAGTGCTGATCGTCACGCCAACCCGAGAGCTTGCTCAGCAGGTGTATGACAAAGTTGCAGAATATGGTCAGCACACGTCGCTGAAATGTGTGGCGCTGTATGGCGGCGCGAACATTAATCCTCAGAAGAATCAGTTGGCGAAGAAGCCAGAAATCATTGTCGGCACGCCGGGTCGCCTGCTCGATCACCTTCATATTGGTACCTTGCAGCTTAACAGCCTGGATACGCTGGTTCTCGATGAAGCTGACCGCATGCTCGACATGGGCTTTATTTCAGACATCAAGCGCCTGATGAAGAAAATGCCAAAGGAACGCCAGACGCTGTTTTTCTCCGCCACCTATCCAAAGCAGGTCATGGATTTAACTTATCGTCTGCTTAACGACCCTGTGCGCGTGGAAGTATCGACAGCCAACAGTACAGCTGAAACCGTGAATCAACTGGTGCATCCCGTCGACAGAAAACGTAAGCGCGAGCTGCTTTCCTATCTGATTGGCAGCCGTAACCTGCAGCAAGTATTGGTGTTCGCTAAAACCCGCCAAAGCACTGAAGCGTTGGCAAACGAGCTCAAGCTCGACGGACTGGCAGCAGAAGCGATTCACGGCGAGAAAACCCAAGGCGCACGTAACCGCGCATTGGAAGGCTTTAAAAACGGTACTGTGCGCGTGTTGGTAGCAACCGATGTGGCAGCGCGCGGCTTGGATATTCCCTCGCTGGATACCGTGTTCAACTACGAACTGCCACATCAGCCGGAAGACTATATTCACCGTATCGGCCGTACCGGTCGCGCGGGAAAATCCGGCATGGCGATATCGCTGGTTAGTCGTGAAGAAGAAGGCATGCTGAACGCAATTGAAACCTTGATTGACCAACGCCTCCCTCAGGAGTGGCTGGCGGGTTTCGAACCAGATATCAACGCAGATAAAGAGCACCATGAAAAACGAGGGGGTCGCGGCGGAGAGAAGCGTCGCCTTAAGCGCCAGCTGTTGAAAAAAGCAGGGGCTAAAAAACGCTAGGGTCTAAGTAAAAGAGAAAACGGCGCATTCAGCGCCGTTTTTTTGTGTTCATACCAATCGCAGTAGGTAGCTGATCAGAAATAGCGCAGGAAAAATGCTAGAGAACAAGGCGGGAAATTTCGATAAGTAGTTATTCTACAGTCAAATTTTCCAACGCAGTTATCGAGCATTTTAACAAGCTAGGATGAGCAGATATTTACTACGATTGGTATCAGTCCACCAGTTCAATGCCGAGGCTTTCCAGCAAGTTCAACGCTTCGTAGCGAGAGAACTTGGCGCCTTTAAGCTGATTTTCCAATACGTTGATGGCGTAGTCTGTCGATTCACTGAAATCGACCTCTTGCAGATTGGTACGCATAAACTGAGCGTGGGTAAAATCGCAGTATGTCATCGAAGATTGCTGGAAGTCCCCTTCCCTGAAATCCACTTCATGCAGCTTGCACTCTTCGAGTTTGAGCTCATGCAGCGTCAGCCCAAAGAATGACGCATCATTCAAAATGCATTGCTTGAACCTGAGTTCGAAATCCACATGGTAAGAAGGCCAGTCGGCCTTGCTCCAATCCACGCCCACCAACTTACACTCTTCAAACTGCACGGTAAAAAGACGCGTGCCAGAGAGGTTCATCAAACTCAGATTACAGCGCGCAAACTCACAATTGATGAACTTACAGTTTTTGAAAATGGCGTCAGAGAAATCACACTCTTCAAAGCGACACTCCTCAAACTCAATGCCCGTGAACGATTCGCCTTGAAGGTCTTTCTTCGCGAACAGCTCGTCGTAATAACTTTCGCCACTTTCAATCATTATTGTTGTTCCCTAATCAACTCGCTGTAGCGCATTATGCCTGACAATCCACCTCTATTGCCTGAGTATTCTTGCTTTGGTTTAAAAGCACATTCACTTTTCTAACCACCGCATCCACGACAAACTCATCCAGAAAAATGTCATGACCACCGGGAATGAAATCGGCGCTCACTGTTTTGCCTTGCTCCTTCAACACGTCACCATAGGTTTCAGTCAGGTAAGGCTGTGTGACATCGTCTTCCTTGCCGCAAATCAGATGAATATCTGTCTTGGCATCAACCCTGTCCACCAACGCAATCGGTGAGGTTACCCGAAGGTTACCCCAAAACAGCGGATTGCGGCGTTGTTCATACATGTCTTTGCGCCAACGGTTAATATCCGCAGGGCAGGAAACCATCACCGCTGCATCAGCAAGGCTTGGATAATACGCGATGATCTTTCCCGTTATCGCAGCGCCACCGGAATGACCACAAATGACCACTTTAGATGGACTATAAAGGTCTTTTAGCGCTTGAATGGCCAAAACAATATGGTCGATGCGTTTGCGGTTGTAATTGTCACCAACGGTAAAACCTTTCCAACCCCCGGATTTCCCCCCCAGATTGTCTTTATAACCCGGCCTCAATAACCCGACAGATACGACATTGCTAGCGCGTTTGGCGATGGCTTTCGCAAACTGGTTTTGATAGCTCACCGCACCAAAAGGACTGTCACCATGAATTGCCACAACCAGACAAGGATGAGCCCGCACACCATTTTCGTGAATGTCGACAATGGTTCTGCGGTTATCTATGTTGAGTTCCAAGCGAACGCTCCTTGAAAGGTTGGATTATGTATGAGCAAAACGAGCCAGCTTTAGACTGACTCGATGTATAAGTAAGGAGGACGCGCTAGTTTAGCTAAGAACCGCGTAACTGACGCAGATACCAAACGCGGGCAGTCCCGCGAAAAACAGCTTGAGAAACATTCGGCTGTCGTAGAACCGACGCACTGCATTAAATTCTGCTGCAATGGTGTTATCTACCAAGCTGGAAGCGGCCACGCTTGCTTTATCCGCATCAGCGTGAGAGTCACCATCGTCGAGCCAAAGAAACAATATCGACAAGCCCCACAAGCTCGTCACCGCGCCAAACACATAATCAATCCAGCGCGTGATACCAAATAAGCCTGTGACCTGGTCAAAGCCCCAAATTCCTGCAACCACTATCAAGTTACTTACCAGCACAAATCCCGCTAGCTTTAACATCGTGACCTCCCTCTACGATGGCTATTTCTCTAACCCACTCAATCTATTGCATATTTGTAACAACAGTCACGTCTGGCGTTCACAATGCGCTAAGATGATTCCATCTTTTTCCAAATTTTCGCGACGCATATGGCAATTCCACTGATCGACTTTAAACAGCGTGAAGCCGCCCTACAGGACGTGGAGATCATCGAACTCTCAAAACTCTATACCCGCGAGTTCAAAGATCACGATCCTCAAGCGCCGCACCGCCTTTCCTTCTTCATGACAGTGATCTTTGAAAAAGGGGAAGGTAAGCAGATGGTCGATTTCAAGGAACACGCATTCAAACCCGGTACAGTAATCAGTGTGCAGCGTGAACAAGTGACGGCGTTTGATTTAGGGGATAAGCCCGAAGGGAAAATCCTGATATTCACACAAGCATATCTGGATGCGGTTCACGCCAACATGAAGCTGCCCAGTTTCACGCCGACCCACCTCAACAGCCAATATTCGCCAGCCTTTGAACTCGATGAAGAAAACCGTAAACGCACATCCTCGTTACTTAATGAAATGATCGCAGAGCTCACCTGTGAAGATGGTGACCCATTGATCGTGATGTATTTATTCTCAGCATTGACCTTGCTTCATCGACGTTTGAAAACGGTCGGGGAAGTCGACAACCTTTCTCCTTCGCAAAGTCGTCTCCTCTCTCGTTTTATCGCGCTCCTACAGGAACATTTTGAACGTACACGTGATGCAAACTGGTATGCCGACCAGCTCGCTACCACCTATAAAACCCTCAATCAGGTTTGTAAGGCATCTACGTCCCTCACCGCCAAACAAATGATTGATGCCTTCACCATTACAGAAATCAAACGGCGGTTGGTGGTGAGCAAAATCACCTCTCAACAACTCGCCTATGACTTCGGGTTCGAAGACCCAAGCAACTTCGTTAAATACTTCAAAAAGGAAACCGGACTCACGCCTAGCAAGTTCAGAAATCACTATCTATGACTATTGGCGCATAAAGGATTTGCACTGAACTTCGTTTTCTCAGGTTCGATATTGACCATTTTTCTGCCTATTTCCACTCTGCACGGATTCAGTGCAACGTCCTAACATGGCTTCAACACCGAACAAAAGGACAAGACAATGAAAACAATGACAAACAAACTTCTTCGCTCTGTTGCTGTAGCCAGTGTGATGGGAATTGCTGCATGCAGTGCCCAGTCAGCGTCGGAGTCGCTCTCAAACAAGGACAAAGCCGTCGCACTGATCAGCAGTATTGAAACCGGTGACCACGCGCCAATCGCTTATGTAAACCCGAACAAATACATTCAGCACAATCTCGCAGTTGGGGATGGCCTGGAAGGATTCGGTGAACTGATGAAAGCCTTGCCTGAAGGTGGCGCGAAAGCCGATGTGAAACGTGCATTCCAGGATGACGATTACGTGTTCCTGCACACTGAATACGATTTCTTCGGCCCTAAAGTTGGCTTCGACGTATTCCGCTTCGAAAATGGCCAAATTGTTGAGCATTGGGACAACCTGCAAGACATCGCCCCGGCAAACCCTAGCGGTCGTACCCAGCTCGACGGCCCAACCTTAGCGGTTGATCTGGATAAAACTGAAGAGAACAAAGCCATTGTTGCAGACTTCGTGAAGACCATCCTGATGGAAGGCAACATGGCGCGCATCAATGACTTTATCGACAACGAACCGGAAGCCTACCTACAACACAACCCAATGGTGGCAGACGGTCTGGCAGGTTTGGGGGCAGCACTGCAAGCGCTGGCTGAGCAAGGCATGCCAATGTCTTACACCAAAAACCACAAGATTCTGGGTCAAGGTAACTTCGTGTTGACGATCAGCGAAGGGAAATTCCTGAATGAGCACGTCGCGTTCTACGATTTGTTCCGCGTCGATAACGGCAAAATCGTTGAGCACTGGGATGTGATTGAAACCATTCCACCGCGCAGCGAGTGGAAAAACGATAACGGCAAGTTCGGCTTCCAGTAAGCGAAACTTCCACTGTCAAATACCCATCATGAGGCCACAAACGTGGCCTCAGTTATTCGGAGGTCAGCATGAGAAAATTAACTGTCAGCGACTACGCCGATCGCATCTCGCTCCATAGCCCGTATGTCCCAACCCCATTACAAGGCCTGACAAACCCTGCATTGGTGCTCAGAGTATTGCAGGAACTGACACCCGTTCTGAAAAAATCTGGCATCACTGACGTTCGCGAGTTGGATTCCGACGAGCAACGCACTCTGCTGGACTCCGCCATTACTGTTATTCCGCCAGGTTATCTCAGTGAAAACGGTAAAAATGCGTTGGATACCCTGCTATCTGCAGAGTGCCAAAGCCAATCAATCACAGATGTGTGCGAATTAGCGCCATTTCTAAAAATAGGTGACACCAAAGTGGTGCTCTGGCGTGGAGACATCACCACTTTAAAAGCAGACGCGATTGTGAATGCTGCAAATAGCCAGCTTCTCGGGTGTTTTCTGCCCCAGCACAAATGCATTGATAACGCGATTCACAACCGAGCGGGTGTTCAATTGCGTGAAGACTGCGATGTCATCATCCAGCTTCAGGGTGGAGAGGAGCCAACAGGCGAAGCAAAAATTACGCGGGGTTATAACCTGCCTGCCAAATACGTCATCCATACGGTTGGGCCGATTGTACAAGGCAATGTGACTAGAGAGGGCGAGCAATTACTCGCCGCCAGCTATCAGCACATTCTGGATATCACTCAAGAAGTGGAAAATGCACGCAGTGTCGCCTTCTGTGCGATTTCTACCGGTGTATTTGGCTACCCGATTGAACAGGCAACACCAGTGGCGATTCACACCGTCGCTAAATGGCTGAAAGCCAACCCCGGCAAACTGGATACGGTAGTTTTCAATGTGTTCAGTGAACGGGATTACGATGTTTACCAATCAGAACTGGAGGAGTTTGTATGCAAAAACTGAATCTTCAAACATTGAGAAATGTCTCCACTCTGATTAAAGACGCCGACGCGATCTTGATTGGTGCAGGTGCCGGGCTGACGGCAGCTGCGGGGATCAATTACCTCGATCGTGACAAATTCGCCAAAGTCTATCCGGGCTGGAAAAAGAAAGGATTCAACGCCCAATACGAGCTCATGGGTTATCCCTACTGGTCACAGCAGGAGCAATGGGGTTACTACAAAGTCCATCTGGAATACGTGTATTTTTCTCAGGGTGCAAACCCGCTGTATGAAGCTTTGTATGATCTCGTGCGCGACAAAGACTACTTTGTAATGACCTCCAATGTGGATGGTCTGTTCTACAAAAGTGGATTTTCCCGCGAACGCTTTTACGCACCACAGGGCGACTACGGAAAAATTCAGTGCACCAAACCGTGTTCACAGGAAGTGTGGGACATTAAACCCTTCCTCGATCGCATGGAGCCCTATTTTGATCCTGTCGAACAGGTGCTGACATCAGAGCAAGGTGTGCCGAAATGTCCAAACTGTGGCGAAGACATGTTCATTCATGCCCGCGTCGACGGTTCATTTATCGACACCGTGCATGAAGACGAGCGCCAAGCGTTGATCCAATGGCTGGATAACAACCGAGAGAAGAAGGTCGTGGTGCTGGATTTAGGTTCAGGCTTTAACACGCCAACCGTTATCCGAATTCCCATGGAGCAAATCACCCATGCGTTTCCGAATGCAAGTTTGGTCAGGGTGAATATGGATAATGCCTCCACGCCGCCAGAGTTAGGGTTTAAAGCGACGTCTATAAAAGGAGATATCGCAGAATTTGTTCATCAAACCCGCACATTGATGGTTGCGTAATCACCTCAATATCAGGGCAGAAAGTGCTGCCCTTTTCCTTCATCTACAGCGACAGTTTTCTGGGTTAAGATGCCGCATCTAATGTGACAAACGGCAATAAATATGTCTCAGAACAACGCTGTAAATACCATTGAAAACCAAGTCATGCTGGCCTTTCAGGTCATTCCACGCCTGAAAGAAGGTAATAATTTTGAAGTGGTCGACAAAGCCATCGACGTGGTGAAAGCTGCCAATGTGCCATATACCCAAACGACCTGAAGATGCCGATTCAGCGAGTTTGACTGGCGTTGTGATCGCGGCGTCACTTTGCAGGTGTAGTCATCTCCATCAAAAAGGGACAACAAAGAGCACGACG
>NZ_LASY01000186.1:0-3615 GCF_000973155.1 Grimontia sp. AD028
AAAACGCTTATAGCGAGAACGAAATTTAACCACCAAAGGTGAACAGCCCCTAAAAGTAATACGTCATCATGATTTCGCCGTAACTGTCTGGCTCCAATCCATAGAAAAAGTCGCTGGGAGACAAGGCTGAAAAGTCGAACAGCGACAATGCCAGTTCAATGTTCTGGTTAAAACGTCGGATCAGAGTGACTTCCAGAATGTTGCTGTGATAATCCAGATCATGAAGCAAAGAAATGCTCAGCTGGGTGTCATCCACGTCATTAAATGCGGTGTGCAACGCGAGCAAGACATCGTGCTGGTAAAGCGATAGCAGCATGTCTCCCTTTGAATTGCCGCTATACTCTCCAACCCATCGTAAATCGATACCACTGCTAAACAGATCAAACATGCTGTATTCACCAGCGACCACATATTGTGTGGTCTCTTTGAACTCGCCGTTGAGAGTCGGCGCGTTCGATACATTCAGCGCTTCCAGTTT
Source organism: Grimontia sp. AD028 (assembly GCF_000973155.1). Lineage (NCBI taxonomy): Bacteria > Pseudomonadati > Pseudomonadota > Gammaproteobacteria > Vibrionales > Vibrionaceae > Grimontia > Grimontia sp. AD028. The sequence goes on from NZ_LASY01000186.1 coordinate 479, forward strand.
AGTGAGCATATTCCCCATCACCCATTGAATGTCGACGCCAACTTGGGTTGCCGCCGCATATTCTGGTATCAATCGGCCGGCCTCAAATAAAAATGCCGGTTCGCGGTTAATGCCATGAAAGCCAAGCAGCGCGACATCAATGCTGTCGAACGAATAGATGTATCGTGCGGCAAAGCCAGGATAGTAAGCCTGATGGCTGTTTTGCCAGCGTTCGCTGTCGCCATCAATAACAAAGCCGGCTGACAATCGTTCTTCGTATTCACGAAATCGGCGTTTGGGGGTGTAAGGAAGGTAATAAAAGCTTGCCAGCCCTTCTCCGACATATCCAGAAAGATTGAGCATAGGTTGACCCAGTTTGATGTCACCGTTGAATGCTGCGCCCAAATCTTTTTGATTCAACACATCCAAGATTTGGGCGCCTTCTGTCGCGCCTAAGAACACAATGTCGTAGCCCGCTACCAGCTCCCAATCATTGAAGTCACTCAGCCATCGGCTCTTGTAAGGGTCGAGAAAAGGAGAGTCATCGGTATCGCTTCTCGCCCGTAAGGCTGGCTCGATGATGAGGGTGGAGAAATCGGCAATATCAGACGAGAAGCGGGGGATAACGGCCATGTTGGTCTGGTAGAACGCGACATCTTCGGGGTGTTCCCAAAAGTGTGTGTAGCCCAGCGAGATCTCTCCAGTCGGAGCAGCGGCGAAAGTGAAAGGGACGCAAAGCGATGAAACCGTCAAACAGCCAGCCGATAACCAAGTAACGAAAGCCTGCCGCCGAATCATCTCAAAACTGAGCGCCTTCATTAAAAACATGTCGCCATCCATAACATATCGAGAATTCCTGATATATTGAATGGTAGGCATTGGGAAATGAAAAGTGAACCCACAGGAGAGGGAATCCATGACCAGTATCGTTTCTGGGTTGATTAACTTTGGCTACAACCGAACCTTCCTTGAACCCGTTTGGACGGTATTTTTGCTGGCGCTGCTCTCTATCGCGGTATTCGATCCTCAGCAGTTACCGGTCTCACTCAGGTTTATGGGTGATACCTTCGTCCTGATCATCCCCTTCATCCTGGCTTCATCGCTGATTTATGCCTATGTCTCCGCCACGCAGGCAGACAGCCTGATTGCCAGTGCGTTGCAGGGTAGACAAGGTGTGGTGATTCTCACTGCGGCGATGTTTGGTGCGCTGTCGCCTTTCTGTTCTTGTGGGGTTATCCCGCTGATCGCGGCCATGCTAGCCATGGGAGTGCCGCTGGCACCTGTGATGGCGTTTTGGATTGCCAGCCCGATCATCGACCCTGTCATGTACTTGTTAACGGCCGGTATCGTCAGCTGGGAATTTGCCACAGCGAAAGCGCTTGGCGCCATTGTGCTTGGGTTAACTGCGGGGTGGGCAGTGTATCTTGCGCAGCAGGCTGGTTACCTGATAGATCCGCTGAAACCTTCTGTCACCGGGGATGTCACCACACTGAGTCAGGTGGATAAGCCAGTCTGGCGTTTTTGGGAAGAAGCACCGCGTAAAGCCGTTTTCATGGAAAAAACCACCAACATTATGCTGTTACTGCTGAAGTGGTTGGCACTTGCTTTCCTGTTGGAAAGCCTACTGGTGGCTTATGTGCCGACTGAATGGGTGGCGTCCTCGTTTGGCGGTGATACTCAATCACCTATCCTATGGGCGACGATCATCGGTGTACCTGCCTATATCAACGGTTATGTGGCTGTGCCTTTAATTGCTGAGTTGATCAACAAAGGCATGCAGCCTGGTGCGGGTATGGCGTTTCTCATCGCGGGTGGTATCACCTCCATCCCTGCCATGATTGCCGTCGTGGCGGTCGCCCGTATTCAGGTAGTGATGTTTTACGTCGGCTTTGCGCTGATAGGGTCATTCGCTTGGGGACTGCTCTACCAACTTTGGGCGTAGAGCAAGGAGACTTTGGTGGGAAGTGATCTGAGCGAGTTGTTGGTATCTTTTCTGCAGCCAACCCTGACTACAGCAATTTTCTTTTTGTCTTCTGCCACGCTGAGTCTTGGCATGGCAGTGATTTACGTGCTGTGCATAAGGAGTCGGCACGTATTGATTCGTGGTTTCGCAGGGTTGCTGATAGAGGTTTCCCGCGGTGTTCCTACGGTGGTGTTTGTGCTCTTGATGGGGAATCTTGGCTTGGCTCCCTATTTTTCCGGCTTGGATTTGGAAGGGATGATTCCCGGTGTGTCGTGGGGTTTCAGTGTCGCGGCAACGTTTATTGTTGTTGGCCTGGCATTTTCCAGTTCTGGGCATCTGGCGAAAATCATAGAAGCGGCAATCTCGACGATCAAATTCGACACGCTGGAGTACATGTCAACCTTACACCCCGGTGTATGGCTCAAAATCAAGCTGACCTTTTTAGAATGCGCGCCTGCGCTGATACCTACGGTGTCTGCGCGCTTGGTTCATCACCTTCACAACACAGCCTTTATCTCCATGTTCCCTATAACTGGCATTTTTGCTGCTATGCGGACAGGGGTCATCGAAACTGCGTTGGTGATCCCTTATTTGGTGGTTGCCACCCTGTTGTTTGTGATCCTGGGCTCCTGCATTCACATGATGGGGAATGGCTTGGTGAAGCGACTACAACGCAGACCTACCGATCTTGGTGAATCGGTCACTTTGACTGGTTAAAGCCTGACTGCAGGTTGCTGACCAACTCACTGACCATGTCACTCTCGCCGCCACAGCAATGCTCAAGTAAGAAAGTAAGAAGATGTCCGATGGTCTCCATATTGACCGAGTAATGGATCATCCTGCCTTCGCGCTTTCGGCGAACCAGCTTTGCGTTGTGCAAAATGGAGAGGTTGGTAGACATGGTGTTTTGACGGATATTCAGTCTTTCAGCGACTTCTCCTGAAGAGAGTCCCTTATCTCCTGCCTTAATGAGGAGACGAAATACGTCCAATCTTGTTTCCTGCGCCAGTGCGGAAAATATTTTTGCGGATTCTTCAGAATTCATAGTTATAGGGTTTTGTTTTTTAAAATAATCAGACCCTATCCAGGCCCCATAAGTTACATACGTTCGATGCGTGGTGTTATACCAATCGTAGTAAATATCTGCTCATCCTAGCTTGTTAAAATGCTCGATCACTGCGTTGAAAAATTTGAT
>NZ_LASY01000187.1:0-6610 GCF_000973155.1 Grimontia sp. AD028
AAAGGTCAACAGCCCCTAAGGCCTGTTTTCTATAAGTATGTATTAACTTAATATTTTTGCCTCATAAATGAGAAATCAATTGTACCCATACAACCTGAAGATGCAGGATTCAGAGGTCAACAGGTTGTTTGGGTAAATCGGCAGACACGTAGAGCGTGTGAGCGGAAAGCCCGTGAGTGGCGAAGAAGTTAAGCCAACGCACTTGGTGATGTTGAAGTTTATCGCCAGGACCTTTGACTTCAACAAACTGGCATTTCCCTTCTTTCACCATAAACAGGTCAGGGTGTCCGGCCCGGTTGGATTTGGCATCGAACAAAATGCGTTTAATACAGGCGATAATTTGCGTTGGTGACAATGTAGAGAGCGCTGCCTCAATCATATTCCGTTCTGCCCAGCTCCAATTCACCCAATCGTTAGTGATGCCGAACTTTGCATCATAAACCGCTAGGAGGTCGTATTCACCCTGTTCCAAAGCCTCGAAGCGCTGTTCAATCATTTCTCTTCGGGCTGTGGTGAAATCCGTCGAATACATGTCGCGTGGCGCGCGTTGGAAAGGATTGAGAAACGCACCGGGTACAGGGGCGAAAATGATATCCCACAGCAGCAGGCCAAACAGCGCATTGAGAAGGCTGTTTTCGCAATACCATACTTGCCAACCTTGTTGAGCATAATGTCGCGCAGATTCGAGTTCTACGCGCTCATTAAGCACCAAGGTGATGTGTTTTGAGCCAAACGCCTCGCCTGCTTTTTCGGGAGAGAGGCAGTCGGTTTTTTTGGCTAGCTGTCTTGCTATGCGCGCGGCAACATCGGCTTCATCTTCGTTTTTCGGCGCGGTCAGCATGTCGGTGACAATGGCTGCTGCATCTTCAAAGCGCGTTTGTTTGATGGCTATCCTCGCCAATCGCTCTCTGGCAGGCGGAAGCGAGGACTGTGAAAACAGGTGTTGGGCACTTTCTTCGTCTTTTTGTCTTTCGAACTCTCTGGCCAGCTTGTTCGCCAGCCTTTCCCATTTCCTTGTTAACGGCGGCCAGAAGGGCTTCTCAGGGAGTTGTTGACTCACTTTTAATGCAGAAGTGACTTCTTTTGCTTCTGTATACTCCCAATACAAATCAGCAAGTGATGACAAGAAAAGCCAGTCAGCGATTTGCTCCCGCGAAGTAAAGAGTCTGTCTTCTGGACGAAGCCGGACGTTTTCAAAGCGGTAGATGCCTAAATCGTTAAGAACAAACTGGCTGAGATCCTGACGAGAATTGCCGAAGTAGAGCAGCAAAAATACAGGCAAGACATCGTGTTTCAGGCAAAGAAAACGGGTTGGCAAAGGTGGGACAGCTTCTTCATTGTTGTTTTCAACGATGGTGGCGATGATTTCTGGCTTCCGAAGGGTAGCTTTTATAGAAAGGTGACAATAAAGCGAGAGTAATTCCGCTTTTGTCATTAGCTTCGCGACGATTTCAAACGGCGGTTGCGTCGTTTCAATGAGGAAACCTTCTTCAGATAACCGTGTGGTGGCGCTTTCAATATCCGGGATCTCTGGATAAACGAGCTTATCGCAGCGGAACCAATCCCCTTTGCGTGTCAGCAGTCGAACCAATAAGAGTTGGGCATTTTTGGGTAGCGCTGAAAATGCAGTAAGCCAGTGCGTTTCTGTTTCTGTGAGTAAATCACTGTATCGGGTCGAGACGACGTCGACGATGGATAGGAAGTTATCCAGATAGTAGTGAGGCGGCAAAACAGGCGGGGTGGTTAACGGGCTCATGGCATCCTTGTCGATTTAAAACGAAGACTTACTCGATGGTTCAGTAGCATTCAATCGTTCAATAGCATTCAATAGGGACAGACAGTTAGTGAGCATAACACGCCTCATTTCAGGGATACTTCTTCTGATATCACTTCTTTTTATGTCAACGGGAGTGATGGCAAGCCAAGAAAACGCAATCAATAGTACGTTGCCAATCGAGGCGGCAGATTGCCTTATTGTCGACAAAGACAAAAACATCTTGATGATTGATGAAGCGATCAGCGGGCGCTATTCCATTCCTGGTGGATCAATCATTGGAGAAGAAACGCCGGAACAAACCGCCAAGCGTGAAGCGTATGAGGAAACCGGTCTTCACGTGAATGTCGGTCAGCAAATCGCCCGCACTTATAATTCTGCCATTTTCGCCTGTCAGTTGGCTTCACCCACACAGTATTTTATCGATTCGATGGGAAGAAAGGTGCTGATGGCGTGGTCAGCACCGCATTTTGGTAAGGAAGTGACCCGCGTACTGATGATGCCGGACAACAAAGCCGTACGCGATAACTACCGTTTCCCGGAGCATAAATGGATGTTTAGGCATTGGGTGCCGGAGGTACCGCCGAGCGAGTTTGTTCTTTCAGAGGGCGATTCTGTGGTGCTCACACCCTTCTATCGTGCTCAGTTATCAGTGCTTCAATCATTGCATGAATGGAAAGATGAGAGCGCGGTTGTAAAAGCCTTGGTGAAAGCCACAATCGTACTGGGAAGTCTGTTTACGCCGATGTTGTTTCTCGGCACGCTTATTTTTATCCGGGCTTACCATGGTTACCGAGCAGCACTACTTTACGGCGCAGGATTGCTGTCGCTTTCCGTATTCGTGTTGATACTGACCACCGTGATTGAGCTACCCAGACCTTACTTCATCGATCCTGTGTTTGGTGAGCAGGATACCTTGGGTTATACCTTGCCGAGCTGTATGGTCGCGCTCACCACGTTTTTCTTTAGCTGGTTACTGCTTAACTGGGACAAAGAGGTTTGCCCCGCAGGGCGAAAGCGCCTGTTTGCCGGTGCTGTGATATGTGTGTCGGCGATCAGTGGCAAAGTCATGTTGCTTGGTGAGCACTATCCATCAGATATGGTCTTGGGACTACTGATCGGCCTTGGGTTTGCTGTCGGTTTCAAACGACTGAGAGAGTGGCGTTTTGCCAACCGTAACCGTGCTTTGATTTCCGCGCGTTTTTGGTTGATGAGCTTTGTGGCAACCGCACTGATTGGCATCATCATTCACAAACCGCATATTGTGTATCTTTCTGCGTTTTGCTTGGGAACTTACTGTGCGATTCTCTGGCTGAAGGCATTTCCTCTTTATATTTCCGCCGTTCGACGCCCCGCTAAGCTGACTTTTTTCATGATTGCTTTGGCAGGTGTGTTGGCGATCCTATACGCAGACTACGTGATTTCGTCCCGTTATGCCGTGAACACCATTATTGTTGCCGTGAACTGCGCAGCGGCCTGGGGCATCTCAGTATGGTTGCTGGTGGTGACACCACGTATTTTTCATCAATTTGTTCGGTGACACGTAAACGATTGCGCGGCGTGTTTTTAAAGGGATTTCTCTTAGGATTACCTCTTTGATGGATCTCACACCTGAGGTAAAGTTATGGCAGTCGTTAGTTTATAAGATTGCCAACGATCGTATGGAAATAGATCGTACAAATGGCTTCAGGGAGCAAGATGTTACCAGCACTTACACACCAGCATACGCTCGATCCCATCGTCGGGCGTTTTCTTGATGCTTTAAAAGAGAAAGGTTTCCAGGGTGAGACGGAGACCTTCTATGCCAGCCGCCTTGCTGTCGCGACCGATAACTCGGTTTACCAGCTTCTTCCACAGGCGGTGGTTTTTCCTACCTCAACGCAAGACTTAACGCTGTTAGGCGAAGTCTGCAAAGATGCCGAATTCGCTGAGATTAAATTCTCTGCCCGTGGCGGTGGTACCGGCACCAATGGTCAGTCTCTGACCCAGCATATCGTTGTCGATATGTCGCGCCACATGCGCAATATTCTGGAGATTAACCCGGATGAGGGTTGGGTGCGCGTTCAGGCAGGCGTGGTCAAAGATGCACTGAATGATGCACTGCGTCCGCACGGCTTTTTCTTCTCGCCTGATCTGTCGACCAGTAACCGCGCAACAGTGGGTGGCATGGTCAACACCGATGCATCAGGTCAGGGTTCATTACGCTACGGTAAAACTTCAGACCATGTTTTGGCACTGAAAGCGGTGTTGGCAGATGGTTCAGTCTTGGATACCGAACCCCAGTCTATGGCGGATGTGACGGGTAACACCCGTGATGATTACGCAGGTGAAGCACTGCGCCGCGTGGCGGAAATCTGCCAAAGCAAACGTGCGGAAATTGACGCAAAATTCCCGCCACTGAACCGATTCTTAACTGGCTACGATCTGAAAAATGCATACCAGCCTGAGTCTGACACTTTTGACATGGCACGTGTGCTTTGTGGCGCGGAAGGCTCTCTGGCATTTATCACTGAAGCCAAACTGAATATCACGCCAATTCCTAAAGCCCGTACTCTGGTTAACGTAAAGTACGACAGCTTCGATTCAGCACTTCGCAGTGCGCCTGTGATGGTTGAAGCGAATGCCTTGTCCGTTGAAACGGTGGATTCCCGCGTATTGAATTTGGCGCGTGAAGATATCGTGTGGAACACGGTTAAAGACCTGCTGACGGACGTTCCTGGCAAAGATATGCAGGGCATCAATATCGTCGAGTTTGCCGGTAATAATGTAGAGGAAATCGACGCACAAATCGCCTCGCTGTGTGAGCGTTTGGATGTTCTGGTCGAAGCCGGTGATAAAGGCGTGATTGGCTATCAAGTCTGTAACGACCTGGCCTCTATCAACAAAATCTACAATATGCGCAAGAAGGCCGTTGGCCTGCTCGGAGCGGCAAAAGGTGCTGCGAAGCCAGTTGCCTTTACGGAAGACACGTGTGTGCCGCCGGAAAACCTCGCTGACTTTATTGTCGAATTCCGAACGTTACTGGACAGTCATAACCTCAACTACGGCATGTTCGGTCACGTTGATGCGGGTGTATTGCACGTTCGTCCAGCTCTTGACCTCTGCGACCCAGAGCAAGAGCGTCTGATGAAGACGATTTCCGATCAGGTGGTCGCGCTGGTGGCGAAATACGGCGGCCTGATGTGGGGTGAGCACGGTAAAGGTTTCCGCTCTGAATATGGTCCTGAATTCTTTGGTGAGGAGCTTTTCAACGAGCTGCGTAAAGTCAAAGCGGCGTTTGACCCTCACAACCGCATGAACCCAGGGAAGATTTGTACACCCGTCGACAGCAGCGATTCGCTGGTGAAAGTGGATGATGAAAAGCGTGGCACCTTAGATCGCCAAATCCCAATCACGGTGCGTGACAGCTTTAAGCAGGCGATGGAATGTAATGGTAACGGCCTGTGCTTCAACTACGACACCAGCTCGCCAATGTGTCCGTCGATGAAGATCAGCTATGACCGTCGTCATTCGCCAAAAGGCCGTGCGGGCATTGTGCGTGAGTGGCTGCGTTTGTTGGCAGAACAGGGCGTTGACCCTATCACCATGGAAAAGGAACTGATGGAGAAAACACCGTCGGTTCGCCAAATCTTCGCACGGTTCAAGAACACCTGGCTTTCAAACAAAGACAACTACGACTTCTCTCACGAAGTGATGGAAGCGATGAATGGTTGTCTGGCATGTAAAGCCTGTGCGACTCAGTGTCCTATCAAGGTCGATGTGCCGAGCTTCCGTTCTCGCTTTATCAATCTCTACTACAGCCGTTATCAGCGTCCTGCGAAGGACTATCTTGTGGCAAATATCGAAACTATGCTGCCTTGGATGGCAAAAGCGCCGGTGATTGTGAATGCGTTCACCCAGCCAAAATGGGCGCAGTCTGTCACTGAAAAAGCGATTGGTTATGTCGACACGCCTGCGCTGTCAGTGCCGACACTGATGGAGTCGCTGGATGGCCACCATGCCACAAAGTTCGACTTAGAATGGCTGAAAGCCTTGAGCGACCAAGAGCGTTCCCGCTATGTGCTGATTGTTCAAGATCCGTTTACCAGCTTCTATGAAGCAGATGTGGTGAAGGACCTGGTGACGTTGGCTGAGAAGCTGGGTAAAAAACCGATGCTGGTGCCTTTTAAGCCAAACGGTAAAGCGCAGCACATTAAAGGCTTCCTCAAGAAATTTGCTAAAACAGCCCGCAATACCGCTGACTTCCTGAATCAGCTGGCATCGTTGGAAGTGCCAATGGTGGGTGTCGACCCTGCACTGGTGCTTTGCTATCGCGATGAGTACAACGAGATTCTGGGCGAAAGCCGTGGTGACTTTCAGGTGCAGACCGCGCATGAGTGGTTGCTCAATGCAATTTCTGACGTGCCGCAAAAAGAAAATGCCGACAAAGACGCTTGGTATCTGTTTGCGCATTGTACTGAAAAAACCAAGATGCCAAATGCAGAAGCTGAGTGGGGCAAAATCTTCCATCACTTTGGTGGCAAGCTCGAGGCTGTTGCAGTCGGTTGTTGTGGTATGGCAGGGACTTATGGACACGAATCTGACAAGTTGGAAAATTCAAAAGGTATTTTCGGTTTGAGTTGGAAACCTCGCTTGGAATCTTTGCCACCATCACGCTGTATGGCAACAGGTTACTCGTGCCGCAGTCAGGTGAAGCGTTTTGAAAGTAAAAAGCTCAAGCACCCGGTACAAGTGCTGGTGAAGTTGGTTTAATCCGCTTACTGGTGTATTGAAGGGGGAGCCATTGGGCTCCCCCTTTTTGATCTTGTTTGGGTAGAATACCAATCGTAGTAAATA
>NZ_LASY01000188.1:0-6971 GCF_000973155.1 Grimontia sp. AD028
GACATCGCCAGGCTTCCAATACAGTCGAAAAGGCCATCCGTAAGGATGGCCTTTTTGCGTTTGTCCTTTATAAAAGCTCTCTTTTTCTCCTTTAATCACCACTCAATTATCCGAATTAACGAGATATGAGATCTCGGCTGCCTAAATCTTCCCAATATTAATTTTTGTTAATGCTGCTAAAAGGTCACGTTAATCGCATTCGCTCTACTCTGACATGGTCATTTTAACGTTCAGAAATGGCCTAACGGATTGAAATGGAAGGAGTGTTAACGTGAATATTTTGGGATATTTGCAACAAGTCGGTAAGGCATTAATGGTGCCGATTGCCGTGCTGCCCGCGGGCGGCTTAATGTTGGGATTGGGCTATGCCATTGACCCAACTGGTTGGGGGGCGAACAGTCCACTGGCAACCATCTTAGTATTTGGCGGGAAAGGGATCATGGATAACCAGGCTTGGCTGTTTGCAGCAGGCGTCGCCTACGGTTTAGCTAAAGATAACAATGGTGCGGCGGCACTGTCTGGTCTTTTAGGACTTCTCATTGTGGAAATGGTTGTTGGGAATATCAATGTGATTTCGCAGATAACCGGTGTTCCTGTCGCTGATATGTCTCAAGCTCAGGTTATTGCCTCAGGGGCTGCGGTAAGTGCCTTTACCGGCATACTAATGGGAATTGTGGCGGCGGTTTTATATAACCGATTCCACAATATTCAGTTGCCGACGGCACTGGGCTTCTTTGGTGGCCGTCGCTTTGTACCTATCGTTACCTCTTTCTCTGCGATTGGCATCAGTATCTTGATGGTGTACGTGTGGCCGACGGTTTATGGTGCTTTGGTTAACTTTGGCGTCGCTATCTCTGAAATGGGCGCAGTAGGTGCGGGTGTCTATGGCTTCTTTAACCGCCTATTGATTCCAGTTGGCCTTCACCATGCACTGAACCAAGTGTTTATCTTTGATCTTGTTGGGATCAGCGATATTTCAAAATTCTGGTCTGGAACCGGTGAGTTGGGCGTGACAGGTATGTATCAGGCGGGCTTTTTCCCAGTAATGGGTTACGGTTTGCCAGCCGCATGTTTGGCAATGTACCACTGTGCAAAACCAGAAAATAAAGCAAAGGTTGGCGGCATTTTGGGTGCTGCTGCGGTAACCGCAATAATCACCGGTGTGACCGAGCCCATCGAATTCGCCTTTATGTTTGTGGCACCTGTGCTGTATGTCATTCACGCCGTACTGACAGGGTTGTCGCTCTTTATTGCGGCGAGCATGCAGTGGTTTGCTGGATTTACCTTCTCTGGCGGTTTGATTGACTTCGTGTTGTCGTTCAACTTGCCGCTTGCCATCAAGCCTTACATGCTGATTGTTCAAGGTCTGTGTTTTGCTGCTATTTACTATGCAGTATTCCGCTTTGCGATCGAGAAGTTTGACCTGAAAACGCCAGGCAGGGAATCGGTTGATGCGAAACAGCAGTTATTACCCGTCGATGATCGCGCTGAAGCTTATGTGTCAGCATTGGGAGGAAGAAGTAACCTTGTGAGCATAGACGCTTGTATCACACGTCTTCGTTTAACGCTGAAAGATGTCAGCCGTATTGACGAGGAAACACTGACCGAACTAGGTGCTCTGGGTGTGGTAAAACTGGGTGATAAGAATCTGCAGGTTATCGTTGGAACAGAAGCGGAGTTAATTGCACAAGCCATGGCAAACGGACATGAAAGTGCTGTTGCTGCAAGCTAAATAATTGCTCCTACTCAGCGTGGGTTCGGATCGGGTCCAACAAGATCCGAACCCTGGTTCCTGGATGATTATCTCGAATCAAAAGACTCGCTTTATGCCGACTGACAACCGCGTCGACTAAAGCTAATCCGAGTCCGCAGCCGGATTCAGTCCGGCTTTTGTCTGCGCGATACATTGGTTTGCATACAGATAGTTTGTCTTCATCGTTTATCCCGATACCATTGTCAGCAACCACAACACCATAGCTATCAACAACCACTTCAATGGTTCCTTGCTCCGGCGTGTACTTCACTGCGTTTTCAATCAAATTAAATACTGCGCGGAATAGGAGAGAGCGATCCCCTTTCAATTGGCATATTTGGTCTTGGCGAAAGGAGAGTGTTTGCTGTTTTTGTTCAATTAGAGGTTGGATAAACTCGATCGCATCTTGAGTCACCAAACTTAAATCGACGCTTTGTTCTTCAATCTTTGTCTCAAGGGTATTAAGTTTGGCGATCTCCAGCATGCTGTTGAACATGGAGAGCAGCAGTTCAAGCTCATCATGACAGGCTCCAATGTCCTTGGCTTGGTCGGGAAGAAGCGTCGGACTATCCAGTGTTTGTTCTAACCTAAGTTTCAATCTGGCCATCGGTGTTCGCATATCATGAGCGAGACCTGTTGTTAGAGAGCGCAAAGTAGCTTCATTCTTCGTCATCTGCTCAATCATAAAGTTGAGATGAATAGCGAGGATGTCAAACTCGTCATCTCTGCGGGAAACGGAGAGCTTTACATCACTTTCCCCGCAGACAAACCGGTTCATTGCAAGGTTCACCCGCTCTAATCTCCGCTGAATTTGAACGCTGAAAGAAAAGGCGACAATGAGCATCAAAGCAATCGGTAGCAAAATGCCAGAGAAGACGATAGGCACAAGTGCATTCCGAAACGCTTCTAATTTGGCAGGGTCTACACGAACTTCTAAGTGATAGTCTGGAGCAAGAGAGATTTGAGTGTTGGATTGAGGTAGTCGGTGCATTGGGTATTCACCTACCTGAATAGATGGACTATCTCTTAATTGGTAATAAAAAAGTCGCTCTGTGGTTTTCTTTGCCGCCAGGAGTTGTTCAACCTCGTATCGGTTGGATCGCGCAGCATATTTAAACTCGGAGATCTCATCATTAAGCTGATCTGTCAGTTGTTCTCTGTGAAAGGCCTCTGAACCCGTGTAAACCTGATAAATGACGACGACATTTATCGAAGCAATCAAGAGAAAAAGTCCCACCAAAGTTCTGAAGACAGATGAGCGGGTTAGTGTGTAGTTATCGGCGAAGAACATAACCTGCTCCGCGCACCGTGTGCAAAATACCTGAACAGCCAGCCTCTTCGAGTTTTTTACGCAGATTCGCTATGTGCACATCAATAACATTGGTTTTAGGATCAAAATGATAGCTCCAAATAGCCTCAAACAGACGCATACGAGACACCACCTGCTCGTTGTGTTCAATGAAATATTGAAGCAAACGCAGCTCTTTGGGCTGTAAGGAGAGCTGGTGATGATGGCATTGGGCGCTATGCGTTTTCAGATTGATCTTGAGACAGTCGTAAACCAGCTCACTAGTAACGGGTTGATGACGATGTGCTCTGTTAATAATGATATCGACACGGGCAATCAATTCAGCAAGGGCAAAAGGTTTGGTGAGATAGTCATCGCTCCCAGCGGTTAGGCCATCCACTTTGTCTTTGACGCTATCTAGTGCACTAAGAATAAGAATGGGAAGCTCGGGCTCTGCAGACTTCAGCGCGGTAAGTACTTTCATCCCATCGAGGTTTGGTAGCATGCGATCGAGTATGACCAACTGATACTGGCTGCTTAGTGCCATCATCAGACCATTCTGTCCATCTTCGGCGATATCAACAGCATACCCATGCTCTTTCAGCGCCTTGGCAATAAAGTCTCTTGTTGTACTGTCGTCTTCAACGATAAGTATTTTCATGTCCCCTCCATAGGTGCATGAATATCTTACGTTTTACTCATTGCACTACTTAAAAATAAAAACAGGCTCGCACTGAGAATGCGAGCCAACGCCAGTTTGGGGGAACTGTAATTTTCTAAATTCGCCAGTCTGCAAATGCTGACGTGGAAATAGCTTAGCGAAGATTGAATTAACCGAGGGTGGATGAATGGTTAATTATTGTTAAGGTTAGAAAATTAAGCCCGTACTGTGCTTGATATGCCAATTCTGCCCACAATAAAAAACGCCTTGGTCATTAATGACCAAGGCGTTGTAGTAAATAAATAAGCGGATCGTTATTTCACCTCAGCAATTCGGCTTGAGCGATCTCCTGATACGGTGCGGATAAGTGCACTAGTCACTGCAGGCGCTTGATTCGCATCATAGGCTTGCCAGCTTTGACCATTGTCAACGGAGTATTCAATCGCAAGACCCGGGAAAGCACTGTTCGCTTTTAATACGCCAGCTTCGATGATGCCGCCAGGTACTGGCAGGTTAAAGGCGATCCCACCTTCTTCCAGACTAGGCATGATGTTTTTCGCAACAAGGTTTGCAAACTGATTGTAGCCAGCATTGCGTGCCGCCTCATCAACCAACTTGCCGTCTGCATCGTGAGCTTCCCATGATGCCGCGTGCCAAGCACGCTCTGCCAACGCGATTGCACGAGGGAAGGTCATGCCTTCGAACTGCGCTTCTGTACGGATAGTTTCACTCCAGATAGAGCCCTGAAGACCCAGAACGTTTTCTGGACGCTCAAGCGTTTTCACGCTTGCTGCGTTGAGCACTTCTTCTTTAGTGATTGGCGCGCCAGCACGGGTAAAGTCGGCATTCGCGTACAAGTCATCTGGCATAAAGCCGAATGACTTACGGGTGTCAGTGAAACGTGGAGCCCAGTAATAACCGCGCTCTTCTGGATCTGGCTCATGCGGGTGGTCGAAGTAGAAGTGAGTTGCTTGGTTATAAATCACGCCATAGCCATTGTTGGCAAGATTGTAAGCGCGGTCTGCAACGCCCCATTCCCAGATGTTCTGCCATGCATTACCCGTCACCTGCGCGTTCACCATTTCACCACGTGGGTAAACTTTGTTGTTGTGCATCAGGCCATCTTCCCAACCACCCAAATCAAGGTTGTGGCTAGCCGTAATGGCAGAGATACGTTCAACGAAGTATTGGCTTAGCTCGTCAATGGTAGAGATGCCATGGCTGTTATTCGCAAGGAATGCCTGACAGACAGGAGAGTCTTTCCATGCGCCAGCGATTTCATCACCACCAAAGTGGAAGGTTTTGAGTGGCTGAATATCCTGATGAAGCGCAACCAATGAACCAACAACGGTATCAACGAAGTTGTAGGTTGATTCCATACAAACGTTCATGGCGTTATCAGTGAACATCTGTACGGACAGGTATTCTGTGGTGTCGTCAGGATCGCTCAGGCGGAACTCATTGGCTTTGACCAAATCACCTTGCGCGGCAAATTTCTCAAAGCGTGCGTCCATCGCTTTGATAGCGGCGTGCGCGTGGCCCGGCATATCAACTTCAGGGATCACCTCAATGCTTAGCGCTTTAGCAGCGGCCAGGATTTCCTTGTAGTCAGCTTGGGTGTAGAAGCCATTGGATTCGGCTGTGCCATCAGGGCCAGCACCAAGGAATGGCAATACACACGTGGTTTCAGTAAGGTCATGACAACGCTTTGAGCCAACATCAGCGAGTTCTGGCAGCTCTGGGATTTCAATACGCCATGCTTCATCGTCACTCAGGCGAAGGTGAAGTTTATTCAGTTTTACCGCAGCCATCTGGTCGAGTAATTCCAGTACAGATTCTTTGCTGCGGAAGTTACGTGCTGCATCAATGGAAAGTCCACGATAAGCAAAGCGCGGGGCATCGGCGATCGAAGCTTCAGGCACTGTGCCGTTGTCTGTTAATTGAATGAGTGATTGTGCAGCATACAACGCTCCAGCGGCATCAACAGCGTTGATCTCAATCTTTTCCTCAGCCGATGAAACACGTAATTCGTATGCTTCTTCCCACTTAGCTTTTCCGTCAATAGTGACTTGGCCCCAGCCAACATGAATCACTTTGGATTGGTTTGGAGACCAAGGCGCTGCGGTTAAGCCAAACTGTTTAGCGATAAACTCAGCTTGGGTCTGATAGCCATTGTCGTAAACAACCACCCAAGATGGGTCCAAGGTTAGTTCGCCTTCGCCCAAGATAAGGGAAGCAGGTGTAGGGATAACACCCTTTGTGTTAGCTATCTTGCTGAGATCACTGTTTTTCGCGTAGCGATCGGCAGCCGTGAACGGGTCGTAGAAATCGGTGATGCTGCCGCCATAGCGCTTCCACTGTAGCTCAGTGTCAAAATCGGACACGAAAGGTAGCTCTTCACCTGGCTTAGTCGGCACTTCACCATTGATGGTGTTGCTTGTGCTGGCAATCAGAGCAGTATCACCACTGTCGGAAACCAGATACCAGTTTGGCATAACGTCGGTTTTCGCGACTTGCCAGAACTCGGATAAGAATTCGATATCAAGTGACTGTCCCGGTGTGAGGGGAGAAAAAGAAGCAGTAGGTTCGATCTTGAAGATATCACCGTTAACATGAGAAACCTTAAGCGTGTCTGTTGCTAAAGGTTTGATCATGCGGATATGGCTGAAGTAAATAGCCCATCCTGACGATGGCAGCGCCGTTGCGCTGTCATTGGTGAGAGAAATGACACCTTTGAACGTACGCCACTCATCTTGCTGGTTATCGATGACTGAGTACGTCAGGTCGAGACCTTGGCCCAACTGAGTTAACTCCTGCGAAGAGACTGCATAACTCGGTGCCGCCAATGCTCCAGATACAGCGGCCGCCAATAAAGCGTGTTTTAACATCAGTTTGCTCCTTTAATTTCTAACGCGAAATAAATCATAGAAGAGCATAACGATGAAAAAAGGCAGGGTAATTAGTTGCGGGGGAAGACTTTTTCTTTTGCAACTTCGGTCATCGATTGACGCTGAAATGGGGGGGCATTTCAATATATTGTTTTCGTTGACCGCACAATGTACAGAAAAATGGCTATACATATCGTTAAATATGCGCTCTTTATTTTTCCCCGTTAAATTATTCAAATTTCATATTTTCAATATCTTGTTTTGAAGCAAAGGTTCGCCTTGGATCAAACTAGAATGAAATGTTGTGACTAGGTTTTCATATTAATTTTTGCATTCATGATGAGATATATACCTAAACAATCTGAAGATGCTCGCATTCAG
>NZ_LASY01000189.1:0-289 GCF_000973155.1 Grimontia sp. AD028
CAGTGATGGTGTCGCCAGGCTGCGTGCCTGTCGGTGGGGTGACCAGCACTTCCACGCCATCAGTCAGTTCTTCTTCACCCACGCCGCCGGTGGCTTCAGGGATCACTACGGTTGGTGCTTCATCGGTGCCGCCGGTGCCGGTGCCTTCGCCCGGTGCGGTGGTATCAATGGTAAAGCCGGTTTCTGTGCTTGGTACCGAGGTATTACCAGCAGTATCCGTCACGGTTGCTGTGATGGTGTAATCGCCTTCGTCAGGCAATTCACTGCCTGTGCCGCCCAGATCTTCCGG
>NZ_LASY01000019.1:0-58117 GCF_000973155.1 Grimontia sp. AD028
GATAAGTAGTTATTCTACAGTCAAATTTCCCAACGCAGTTATCGAGCATTTTAACAAGCTAGGATGAGCAGATATTTACTACGATTGGTATCAGATACCGCAGACAAACAAAAAGCGCTCATCAAGAGCGCTTTTGTATTGTTAAGGACGAGTTTATTCGTCGTCGTAAATAGTCGGGATTGGCTGGCGTTTGTGCTGTGTGGCATTGTAGATAGCCACCAAACGATCTTTCACGCGATCTTCAACAGCTTTGCCTTCCAGAAAATCATCAATTTCGTCGTAAGTCAGTTGAAGTGCATCTTCATCTGCTTTCTGTGGTGACAGCTCTTCGAGGTCTGCTGTAGGGGTTTTCACAACAAGAAGTTCAGGTGCACCCATGTGCGCAGCAAGTTGGCGGACCTGACGCTTGCTCAAACCAAACAGTGGCGCCAAATCGCATGCACCGTCACCAAATTTTGTGTAGAAGCCGGTGATGTTTTCGGCGGAATGGTCGGTACCTAGCACCAAGCCGCCAACCATGCCTGCGATTTCGTACTGTGCGACCATACGAGCACGTGCTTTTACATTACCCTTGACGAAATCGACCTTGGCATTGTCTGTTGGAATCAAACCGGTGCCGTCCAGCGCGGTCAGTGTTGAAGCATGCAAGCCATCAACACCATCTTTAATGTTCACGCTGACAGAGTGTGTTGGTTGGATAAAGCTTAGTGCCAACTGGGCTTCATCTTCATCCTTCTGAACACCGTAAGGTAAACGCACAGCAATGAACTGATAATCAGATGAACCTGTTTCTTCATTCAGTTGTTCAACGGTTAATTGCGCTAGACGACCACATGTGGAAGAGTCGACGCCGCCACTGATGCCCAAAACCAAAGATTTTGTGCCAGAGGCTTTCAAACGGTTTTTGATGAAGGTGATACGACGCTGAATTTCAAATTCAGCATCGATTGTTGGCAATACTCGCATTTCTTCGCGGATAGCTTGTTCCATTTCAAGACAGACCCTTGTGACATGTTTCGTTTATTCTGCAACATCCTACGCGCAAAATCATGATCATTCTTATCTCAAACTTCTCTTAGCGAAGATTTCCCCGTTTTAGGGCGTGAGTCATGTGTTCTTCTCACCAAAATGATGCAAAAACAGGCTCGGCTGATGGTTTCTTGTTCATCCAATCTCGATTTCGCTGCAAATAGATTGAAGGGGGCTGATTGAATCGGTTATCAATAGAAAATGGATGCAGAACAATACAAGAAGAAATGAGTAAAACGGAATTACGGCAAAACATTGCCATCTTTGGCAGCGCATTTAACCCACCTAGTTTGGGGCACCTCAGCGTCGTCCAGCGATTGAGTCATTTCGACCGCGTTTTATTAGTGCCAAGTTATGCTCATGCTTGGGGTAAACAAATGGCAGATTTTTCTAAGCGCTGTGAATGGGTCAGTGATTTCATTGATGACTCAAACTGTGAAAATTTAACGCTTTACCGAGAAGAAGAAATCTTATACGCAGAAGAATCTGTGACTACTTGGGCTTTGCTTAACCATATTCAGCAGCAACATCCCAATTCTGATCTCACCTTCGTACTTGGGCCTGATAATCTTTTAAACTTCTCCAAGTTCCACAAATCGGCAGACATTTTGCAAAGATGGAACGTACTTGCTTGTCCTGAGAGTCTACCCGTCAGGAGTACGACGATCAGGGAGCGATTGCTGGCAGGGGAATCCATTGATGACTTGACTACGCCAGTACTGGCTAACAAATTGAGGTCTGAAGACTTCAGCCAGTTATAAGAAACAATGACTTTATCGGCGCAGATTTTTTGATATAGCCTTGAGCGAAATCCCGACGCGATAGGCAATTTGGAGGCGCACGATAGAGCAAGGGAAGATGCATACTCATGATTTCTATATTGATACCAAAATTGATGGCGGCTGCTTTTATTGTTACGCCGTCATTTGTTTCTGCTGCTTTTATTGAATCCGGCAATGCCATAGACGATGTAGATGTCGTTGAATCCATCAACTTTTCACAATCGCAAAATCGCAGCGTGATTGAATGGCAGGTGGAAGATCAGGTAATACCAACTATCTGGGACAGCTGGAAGCATGACTGGGACATACCACACTTCCTTTCCACACAAACTGGAGCCTCGTACTACGGATTTGGTGTTTGGAAACCGGAAGAGTACCAAAAGCAAAGCTTTACTGAGATTGGAATGGAAGATTGGATTTTAAACCACGGTCTGAACTTCAGTTTTACCACCGAATCTAATAACAGCGATACCCGGTATCGGTTGGATATGCGATGGCATGAAGACACCAATACCGAGTTTCTACTGCAAATGCAGGTGCCAATTAAATAGCACCAACCGTTCTTTCTATCAGCAGCATCAGTTCCTTTTCAGGCATTGATGCTTGCTGGGCAATGTTTGTCAGTTTCTGGCCCGACTTCATTTTCTTTACGCAGTCTCTGACTTTCAGTTGCAGCGCAATCTGATCTTCACTAAAGCCCGTACATTCCAAAACTTCACTACGCTTGAGTCGCTCGCTGCCATCAAGGCGGGCTATGGCATCTGCTAACTGCAAGGTCTTGGTATCATACTTGTCATCCGGCGTGACAGAAGAGAAGTAATCGCGAGCACAGCGGAGCAACCTGCCATGTGCACCATCCCAGCTACTCTCGACTGTTTTTCCCAATTGCTCCGCAATACCCGCTACCAACAAAGATGGCAAAACGTAACCGGCTGAATTAGGCATTGATACTGTGGATCGAACAGAGAAATCAAACGAAGAAATCACGGAGTTTTGTAATACGGTGACCGCACTCAGGCAACCGGAAGGTAGCCAGAAGCCTTGACCCTTACAAACCGGGAGTTCTACTTTGCCAAGGCGGATTAGAACTAAACCTTGGTGAACCAAAATATAGGAAGACTGAGGCTGTTTTTTTCGAGGGCCGACATTTAGGTAGTCAGCTTTTTGGTAAAAATATTCTATGGCTTGCTTCATGTTAACTTTCTCTCATTGCGAGGCGCACATAGTGTTGGGTTTTCAAAATGAGATCAAGCAAAGAGAGGGTTTAGTCGTGCTCTGTTGTCCAAAAATCCTCCGCATTGTTACAATCATTAGCAAGGGAAATGAGGTAAGACCTCCAACCTCTGTATAATGCTGATTAAAACAATGTTCGAAATCCTATATCCGCGTAAAATGGCGCGGTTTTTATCGGAGCAAGTAGAATCACGTGCAACAAACTAACGATCCTTTCTTAGAAATTCGTCCATACAATGACGATGAAGTGCCTGGTGCGATTGATCGTCTGATCGAAGATGAAGAATTCATCTCAGCCATTTTAAAGTACCGCTTTCCACAGTTTTCTGGCATAGCAGGTTGGCTCCTTAAACCAATCTTGAAGCGATACCTACATTCCAAGTGGAACAAAATCAAAACTGTTCGCGACGTTCAGCTCCATATCGCTACATACATGGACTCAATGATTAAAAGTACGTCAGAAGGTTTGACGACAAGTGGTTTGGGCAAATTGGATCCTAACAACAGCTATTTGTTTGTTTCTAATCACCGCGATATTGCGATGGACCCAGCGATGGTCAACTGGTGTCTGCATGAGAATCAGTTTGATACGGTTCGCATCGCCATTGGTGACAACCTGCTTAAAAAGCCTTGCGCAACTGAACTGATGAAACTGAATAAGAGTTTCATCGTTAAGCGCTCTGCGAAAGGCCCAAGAGAAATGATGAAGGCGTTGGGTCAGTTATCTGCTTACATCAAAGCCTCTTTGGATGAGAAGCAGTCTATCTGGATTGCTCAGAGAGAAGGTCGTGCAAAAGACGGCAACGATAAAACTGATCCTGCGATTTTGAAAATGTTCTTCATGGAAGGGCGTCGCCAGAAAATTGAATTCGCTGATTATGTGGCTTCGCTGCGTATTGTTCCGGTGACTATCTCTTACGAAAACGATCCATGTGATGCAGCAAAAGCGAACGAGCTTTACCGTAAGCAGCAAGAAGGTGGATATGAAAAAGGTGAGTTTGAAGATATCGAAAGCATCGTTCAGGGTATTGTTGGCCAGAAACGCAGAATCCATGTCGCGTTTGGTGACGTGATTGGTAACGAGTTCGATTCACCTGAAGCGCTGGCTGCAGAAATTGATCGACAGATTTATCAAAACTATCACTTGTTCCCAGCAAACTACATTGCTGCGGGCAAAGAGCACAGCTCAATCACCGATAGTGACCGCGCCCAGTTTGATAGCAAGCTTTCGTCATTGCCTGAAGGTGTAGCTCAGATTGTTAAGGCAATGTACGCCATGCCGACCGATAAAAAAGCTGACGCATAACGTTGATTTATTGAACGAAAAGGGGATGTGACATTGTCACATCCCCTTTTTCTTTATCAGCTTAAACGACCCGAATATTTTCCGAAAGGAAGTCTACAAAGTGTCTGACCTTAGGTGCCAGGTATTCTCGGCGGGGATAGACCGCATAAACAGGCAGCTTCATTGTCGGCTTCCAATCCTTCATTAATACCTTTAATTCGCCGTTTTCAATTTCACTATCTAATAGATAAGTAGCGATATAAGCGATACCTACACCTGATTTGGTCGCTTCCAAAACCGCTGGGGCATTGTTGATACGGTAAGAGCCTCTGACAGTTACTGATTGCTCGCTACCATCTCGTTGAAATGACCACTGATCATAGGTGCGTTGAACGCTTTGGTAAGTGATGCAATTGTGCTCGCGAAGATCAGAGGGATGCTTTGGTGAACCATGTGCTTCGAGATAAGAGGGAGAGGCAACGAGCTTAAATTGGCAATCACCAAGCTTCCTGGCAACCATGCCTTCCGGCGGTGCTTCATGAATCGCTAACCAACAATCAAATCCATCCTCTACCAAGTTCGGGCGGTGATCGAACAAATGTACTTCCAACTCGAGGGCAGGAAACTGTGCTTGAAATGCTGAGAGCAATTTCGTGATTTGAGCATTACCAAAAGACTGAGCGACACCAACCTTTAATCTTCCAGAAACCTCATTTCTAAAACCAGCAACCATGGCTTCAGCGTCTTGCATGGTCTCGACAATCTGGCGCCCGAAGGCTGCATATTGTTCGCCGGCTTCGGTTAGGGCAACAGAGCGGGTATTTCTTTGAACCAGCTGAACACCTAATCGTTCTTCTAGATAGCGAATTTGCTTACTGACTTGAGACTTGGAAATACCAAGGTACTCGGCAGCACGGGTGAAGTGCTGTTCATGCGCCACAGTCGCCAGGACCACCATTTGCTGAAGGTTATCTAACATATGGAATTTTCGTTAGTTATCGAGAGGAGGATAGCGTATCACATCTCTTTCAAATTCATTGAGTGACGTTGTCACAAAGAAGTAAAACTCCTTTATTTAAATTTGAAGTTAGTAGGTCTCTGCCAACATTCCTTCAATTGGGAAAGGAGAGGCATGAAAAACATTTTTCTGCGCTGTTGTCATCAAAGATTCATTCAACCAAAAGGCTAGAAGATGCTGCGTAAGGATTGTGTTCAATGATCCGCACTCTAGTGCTCAATCTGCCCAAATCAGATTCCAGATCGCGTTCTGAAAGGGATTTACGAAATTGAGTTGATAGCCAAACTCTTGGTTTTGATTTCAATAAGGCTCTTTATAACAATGTCTTACATGCTTTGTTTTCAAATGGAAACAATGCGAACCCATGTAAGTGAGCGCTAACATACATTTGTTGTAAACCTACAGATCGAGAGGATCTTTTGTCGTTACTTTGAATAGATGGTGAACATGACTAAATAGAAAATTAATCAAATCGATATGAAGGATTGATAAGAATTGTTTCTATTCATGGGGCATGAGATTTAAAATTGCGGGAGAAATTCAGGTATTTGATGTGAAACTCATCAATGGCCTGGTTCATTAAGGAGGTTTGTTTTCGGATGTTAGAAGTACTGTTTCGTTTCTTTGTGCTGGGATGCATGAGCTTTGGTGGTCCTGTCGCTCATATTGGCTATTTTCAAAGAGAGTTTGTTGAAAAACGTAAGTGGATTGAAGAAGAAAAGTTTTCGATGGCGTTAAGCCTATGTCAGTTCTTACCTGGGCCTGCAAGCAGTCAGCTAGGGATGTTTATTGGCTATCATCGTGCGGGCTACATTGGGGCAATTGCCGCTTTTATTGGCTTTACCTTCCCATCTTTTGCCTTATTGACGGCAGCGGCTATGTATAGCGCGAGCCTAGGGGAGTCTTCAGCGTTGGCATTACTTATCTCTGCTGCAAAGCTGCTGGCAGTCGTAGTAGTAGCTGATGCTATTTGGACGATGGCACGAAAGTTCATCAGTGACGCTGTCACATTTGTTGTTTGCGTGGCTTCTGCTGGCTGGATCCTTTGGCAGACAGGCCTCGTAGCTCAACTGATGCCAATACTTATCGCTGGTATTCTTGGTTGGTTGTTTATTCGTAAGCCAGAAGTAGCGACTGAAGCCAAAGAGCCAACAGGTATTAAGCAAACAGCCATTCTTTTCGGCGTGTTTGCTGCGTTATTAGTACTTCCTGCTCTGAGCAGTGCACCGGTTATCAGCCTGTTTAATCACTTCTATCAAGCAGGTAGCTTTGTATTCGGTGGTGGTCACGTTGTGCTTCCACTGTTGCAACCTTTGATTGGCGACTCGGTTTCTAGTGATGCTTTGGTTGAAGGTTACGCAGCAGCACAGTTGGTTCCGGGGCCGATGTTTACTATTGCGAGCTACATTGGTGCTTCAATGGAAGGGATCAATCCAATCCTAGGTAGCGCAGTAGCAACCATTGCAATATTCCTTCCCGGGGCATTGCTATTGTTTGCTGCCATTCCTGTTTGGCAGGCTGTGATGAACCACCATAAGTTTGCAGGTTCTGTGATACTGATTAATGCGGCAGTGGTAGGTCTTCTGGTTGCTGCATTTTACCAGCCAGTTTGGATGTCGGCCGTGCATGGTGTTTCTGATGTCGTGGCAGTCATTGTTGGCTTTGCGGCTCTGCGTAAGTTTAACTTGTCAGTATTCTGGCTGCTTGCAGGTATGCTGGTTTACGCCATTGCGAAGAGCATGATGTAACACTAAATTGGTCACTCATTATTGAGCCCGAAAATGCGGGCTTTTTTGTTTTTGAGGGAATAATCCACCCAGCTCAACGCACTATAACTAATTAACTTTGCATGTTGATTGACAGTTTGGGAATGGTGTTACTTTATGAATTTGAGTGGATTTTTTGGGAAGGGGATAAAGACAGAAGGACTCTCAGGAAAGATATAAAAGCGCCGAAGCTTCTCGGCGCTTTGGTAGAACCCTAAAACTCCCACCGCTCAGTCTTTCCTGCTTCTGAGGCATGTTGGGCAAGTTCTAACGCGTAAATGCCTTTTACCGCGTCATAAGGGTCGATTGGTGGTGTAGTGCCATTCAAAATGGCGGATGCAAGGCTGGCAAAGAGCTCGGAGTAGCAACCGTGTTCCAATTCGATATCCTTTTCAGTGACGTTGTCACCAATTTCTAGCTTTCCAATATGTTGCTGGCGGCCAAATTCTGAATTTGTTACCGTGACGCCGTCACGTAGTTGTTGTTCCTGAATATCCAAACCGGCGCACGAGAACGTGGCTTTGTCTCCTTGTACGACAAAGCGAGACCCTTTGCCTGAACGGTATGGACTGGAATTCAACACCACTTCTTTATCTGCGTAATGCAGCGTCATCTTGAAGTAGTCGGTAGCTTGAGACTGTGGACGCATCGCTTTGCAATGAGCGGAGACCGCTAAGGGGGAGCCGAACAAGTGAAGCGATTGGTCTACTAGATGTGAACCCAAGTCATAAAGAATGCCCGATCCTTCTCCTGCCTGTTCACGCCAGCGTTGGCGAACCTCAGGACGGAAACGGTCGAAGTTCGATTCGAAAACACGAACCTGTCCTAGTTCATCAGATTCAATCAACGCTTTTACTGTAAGGAAGTCACCATCCCAGCGTCGGTTTTGGTAAGGACAAAGGATTTTACCGCGAGCATTGGCGATTTTGATTAGCTCCAAGCCTTGACCGCTGTTTACCACGAAAGGTTTTTCGAGCAACACGTGGCAATCCGCTTCGAGTGATTGTTTGGCAAGATCGAAGTGCGTGTGGTTTGGTGTGGTGATAATGACCAAATCCAACTCTGCATCACGAAGCATTTCTTCAATGTTTGAGTAGTACGCCGCGGAGGGGAGCTTCTCTGCCACTAAATCATGATTTGAAGAAACAACCGCGACAGGTTCGAAATCTGGATGAATAGAGAGAAAAGGAAGGTGGAAAGTCTGGGCAGCAAAGCCAAATCCTACGATGCCAGTACGAATCATTTGTCGTTCCTTGTTTTGTGTTCGTTTAGCGCTAGTATACGTGAGCATATATAAAAAAGCCCTCATCAGAGGGCCGCTTACAGAGTTTGCTAACGTCAAGCCAGTACAACAGGATAATCACCCGTTGGATGAGGCATAACAGAGACGGGCCAGCCGTAGACTTCCTCGATTATTTCAGGCGTCAGCACATCTGTTGGGATGCCATCTGCCGCTATTTTTCCTTTATTTAATATTAAGATACGGTCTGCATACTGTGCAGCAAGGTTGAGATCATGGATCACGGCGATCACCGCCGATCTGGCTTGTGCCATCTCTTTCGCCAAGCTTAAAGTCTTGTGTTGGTGGCCAATATCCAGCGCACTCGTTGGTTCATCCAGCATCAATATGGTGTCTCTTGGAGATTTTGCTATTTGTGTTAGCACGCGGGCGAGGTGTACGCGCTGCTTCTCGCCCCCGGAAAGGCTTGGGTAAAGCCTGTCAGCAAGATGAAGTACATCGGTCTTTGCCATATTCTCAGATGCGATCTCAGCGAGTTCGGCTTGGGATGCACTCAACGCCAGCCCGCCCAATTCAACTACTTCCCGAGCGGTGAAAGCAAACGTCAGGCTACTGGACTGCGGGAGTATCCCCATCGATGCGGCGAGGTGTTCAGGTTTCCAATCTTTCGCGGATTTTCCATAGAAGCGAAGTTCGCCATTACATGGCCATTCGCGGCTAATCAGTTTAAGCAGGCTACTTTTACCGGTTCCGTTTGGTCCAAGAATAATAGTTAGCTCACCCAATTTGAAAGACGTGCTGAAGTTATCCAGTAGAACCTTGTTACCCAGCGTGAGCGACGCTTGTCGAATATCAATACCCATTATGCCAAACGACCTTTTTGTTTAAGCAGCAATGCCAGGAAGAAAGGCGCCCCTAGAGCCGCTGTGATAATGCCTACCGGGATTTCAAGTGGTGCAACAATGGTGCGAGCGATCATGTCTGATGCCAGCAGTACCAAACCACCTAAAATCGCTGAAACCGGAATGAGAGTGCGGTGATCCGGGCCAGTTAGCATGCGTCCAATATGGGGAACAACAAGGCCGATAAAACCAATCATGCCGGAAAGGGCAACTGTCACGCCAACGCCTGCAGCTGTGAGAAGGATCAGATTGCGCTTGAGCGATTGGACGTTAATGCCGAGATGACGGGCTTCAGCTTCACCCAGCAGCAAGGCATTCAAAGGTTTTGCGTAGCGTTGGAACAGGATGCCCAATGAGGCTAATGAAACAAAAGCCAACCCAATCGCATCCCACGAAGCGCCGGCTAAAGAGCCCATCGTCCACAGAGAAAGGTCGCGAAGCTCTTGGTCGTCAGCAAAATAGTTTAGAAGCCCCATGCCGGCGCCTGCAATCGCGCCAAGTGCTACGCCAGCGAGTAACATAATGGTGACTGAAGTGCCGTTACTACTGGTGCCCATGTAATAGATTGCGAAGGTCGTCAGCGCACCACCCAGAAAAGCAAATACCGGCACCGTGCCCAGCACCAGAAATGCCGTATGGGTAATCACGCCACCAAATAGAACAATCGCAATGGCTGCTCCAAGTGAAGCACCGGCAGACACCCCAATAATACCGGGATCTGCCAGAGGGTTTCTGAAAAGCCCCTGCATGACGGTACCGCACATCGCAAGGATTCCGCCTACAGCAATGGCCAGAAGAGTACGTGGTAAACGGACTTCCTGAATGATCACAGAGACATAGTCAGGAAGGTCAGATTGAACGGGAAGTAGTGCTTTCAAACTGTCGAAGAAACCGATATTCATCGGCCCCAAAGTAATTGAGCTTACGACAGTGATGTACAACAAGATCGAAGATACGATCATCATCCACCGCGCTGAAACGCGGCGAGTCAGCAAATCATTCATGGAAACGTACTACTCACCAGCCACAATGCGTTTGTTAAGGTCGGTAGCGAGATCTAGGCTCGCCAACCCAAAGCCACCAAGAATTGCGTAGCCAGAAATAGGGATTATGTTGTCGTTCTTGAATGCTGGTGTTGCACTTAACAAAGGCTGCTGCTTCACCATACCTTCAATGCCGCCAACCTGCGAAAGGGTGCGTTCTGATACCAGAATGTATTCAGGCTGCATCTCTACGATCGACTCGGTAGACAGCGGCTTGTAGCTGGTGGTTTCTTTTGCCGCAGGGTTCATTCCGCCAGCCAACTTGATCACTGTGTTCACCGTGGTTTCATCACCCGCGACGGTCATTGGGCGGCCATCAGACATCATCATGAACATCACTGAAGGGCGTTTCTCAGGTGCTGAGGCGTTCAACTTTCCTATTTTATCAGCGACATCCGCTTTAATTTCAGCGCCTTTGTCTTCTGTGCCGGTAATCGACGCGACTGAATCCACGCGCTGATTAAAGTCTTCAATGGAGGTCCCTGTTGGCAGCTTTTGAACATCGACATTTGCCGATTTCAATAGCTTCAACGTGCTTTCCGGCCCCATCTCTGGCGAGCCCACGAGATGGGTAGGGCTTAGTGCTAATAGGCCTTCGGCTGATAACTGGCGATGATAGCCCAGTACGGGAATCTCTCTGCCATCAAGGTAATGACGGCTGGTTAAATCTACTGCAACCACTTCTTTTTCTGCGCCTAGTGCAAACAAAAGTTCAGTAACGGTTGAGCCGGCGCTGATGATTCTTGCATCCTGGGCGAACGCCGGTGAAGTAAATAAGCCAGTAAAAAGCAGCGCAGCAGCGCCAAGTTTGAAATTCTTTTTCATTGTTCTTCCATCACAATATTGGTGGCGTTGATATTGTTGTTTTGCATGAAGGCGAGGACTTTAAGCATGCTTTCCACATTGGCTTGTTTGTCCGCAGCGATCACCACCGGTTTATCAGGGGCTTGCTGAATGGCTTCCAGAAGCTGTGCCGTAAAGGATTCCCAGTCGTTAAGAGGTTCACCTTGAAGTGCCCACGAAGGTGAACCGCTCAACACGTTGATGGCGATAACTTCACGGTTTGGAGATTCCAGAACTTCTGAATCATTGGTTTGGGGAATCGCGATATCCATGGTTTTAATTTGGATGTTTGCCGTAAGCAGCAAAAACACCATCACGATAAAAATAATGTCGAGCAACGGCGTGAGATCCGGAGTGAATGATGTTGATTCACTTTCTGGTTGAGAGCGGATCATGCGGCGCTTTCCCTCGGTGACTCTGAGCCAGAGCCAGCGCAAGGTTTGCAATGCTTCGGACAATCCGCGCTTTCATCGAATGACACACCGGCGAGATGCAAATTGAAGTGGTTCAGCACGTATTCAATTTTTGCCAGTGTGCGATCTGCCCACAGTGCAAAAACTTGTGATGAAGCAATAGCAGGTAGGGCAATCAGCAAACCCGCTGCCGTTGTAGACATCGCCAATCCCAAGCCATCGGCCAATTCTGCAGGTGAAATACCACCTTGTGTGGCAGAAAGTCCTTTAAACATTTCTATCAGGCCGACAACGGTTCCCAGCAGACCGATCAAAGGACTCAACACGCCAATAATGTTCAGCAATTTGAGACCTGCAGTGAATTGACGGCGTTTCTTTTGAAGCCAGATAGAAACAGCTTCTTCACGCAAAGATTTAGTGAAATGACGATGATTGATCAGCATGCAGATCCCTTGGGATAGGGTGCTTTTATCCTGCTGATGACGTTCTACATACGTTTCTAGTTGTTTGTCATTGGTCAGCGAAAGTGAGTAGATCTCTTTTTGCAAAGGTTTGCTGCCCGTTTTTGTGTTCATGACAACGAAAACGATACGCTCAAAAATGAGCATCAACATGAGTGCGGAAAGCAGTGTCAAAGGCCAGGTCATGATGCCCAGTTGAGCGTGGATTGACGTGAAAAATTGTAAGTCGAACATGATTAATCCAAATTAAAACGAACAGGAATTCTTACTCTGTGCGCCAGGGCGACACCGTTTTCTTCGTGGCCGTTGAAGCGCCACTTTTCCACTGCATCCATTGCAGCGCCATCAAGCAATTCAAACCCGGAACTTTTTAGTAGGGAGCGATGGGTTTGATGGCCTTCTTCGTCCAGCCAGACTTCTATAAGCACTGTGCCTTCCATCCCTTTACGTTTTGCCATTCTCGGGTACTTAGGTTGGGAAGGGCGGACTTTAAATGTGGGCCTTTCGACCAACATAGGAGAAGATGATTTTGCCTGAGTCATTTGACTTTCTTCACTCTTCTTTTCAGCAATTTCTTCCGGTTTTTCCTCTGGTTTTTCTATTGGTTTTTTCGGCGGAAGAGGCTTGGTTTTCTCTTCTTTGCGTTCCTTCTTCGTCACCTTCTCAAGTGGTTTTTTCTTGGTTTCTTTTGGCGGGTTGACCTCTGGTTTCTCTTTTTTCTGAGGTTGGACTTCTGCCTTTTTTGGTGGCTCCTTTTTTACTGAAGGAGATTTAACCGGTTTAGGTTCTGGTTTTGTCGTTTCTTGCTGTGGAGGATCTTCGACAGGAGCGGGCTCGGGCTCGGGCGCTTTTTGTACCTGTTTCGTCGACGCAATGAGCTGGATAGCCACACGGTTACCCGTATTGGCATCGTTAACTGTGAATTGAGGCGAGGGCGGTTGAGCCCAAATCGCCAAACTGTGCAGTGCAACTGAAACGACACCACAAACTACGTACCGTCGAGTGTTCACACGTACTCCTGAAGAACTGATTTTAATAAGTGATTAGGTGCATTATGCACGAAATGCAAATGAGATCAATTATCAGTTGCATTATTATCTTTTATGAATATGATTGAAATCACTAGGAAACAGCTCGCAGTTTGACGCTGT
This sequence comes from Grimontia sp. AD028, assembly GCF_000973155.1. Taxonomy (NCBI): domain Bacteria; kingdom Pseudomonadati; phylum Pseudomonadota; class Gammaproteobacteria; order Vibrionales; family Vibrionaceae; genus Grimontia; species Grimontia sp. AD028. The sequence continues at coordinate 13,167 of NZ_LASY01000019.1, forward strand.
TAATGTTAAAGGTTGCAAAATGAGATGAATGTTGATCTTCACAATCCGGAATTGGTCGGGCTAAGAACACCTGATCCACTTCGTTTTGCTTTTCAACGCAAGAAGAGTGCGCATGCCGGTGGCATGATGCGTTCAGTTAATTCTGAAGATATCCAAACCACGCTTGAAAAAGCACATGCAATCCCAGCGTCATCGGCGCATGCACCACGCTGCCTGTACATTCACATTCCGTTTTGTCGCGTGCGTTGTACCTACTGCAACTTCTTCCAATACGCATCCAGCAAGTCATTGATCGAAGGTTACGTTGAAGCACTGCGCGCAGAAATTCGATGGAAAGCCTCGCAAGTCTGGAGTCAGTCAGCGCCGTTCCAAGCGGTATACATTGGCGGGGGAACCCCAACCGATCTCAGTGGCGAACAAATCCGAATGATCGTCTCTGATATCCGCAGCCAATTTCCGCTGACACCGGACTGCGAAATCACACTCGAAGGTCGTATCAACCGTTTTGGATTGGACAAATTTGAAGCGGCACTGGAAGGGGGCGTTAACCGCTTCTCGTTCGGCGTTCAGAGCTTCAACACTCAGGTCCGTCGCAGTGCGAAGCGGCTTGATGACCGTGAAGTTGTGTTGGACAAAATCCAGCAATTGGCCAAATACAATGCGGCACCGATTGTTCTGGATTTGCTTTATGGCTTGCCTCACCAAACTCTGGATATCTGGCAGCAGGACTTGAATGACTATCTTGAGTCCGGTGCTCATGGTGTCGACCTGTATCAGCTTATCGAAATGCAGGGCTTGCCAATGGCAAAATTGGTTGAGCAGGGCAAATTGCCGTATCCGGCAGATACACAAATGAAGGCCAGTATGTTTGAGATGGGCGTGAACTTCATGGCGAAGCACCATCAGAAACGTCTCAGCGTTAACCACTGGTCTTCAGACAACCGTGAACGCAGTATTTACAACTCGTTAGCGAAAACAACTGCGGAGATCATGCCTTTAGGAGCCGGGGCTGGTGGCAATGTCAATGGCTGTCAGATGATGCAAACCCGCGATATGGATACCTACATCTCAGCGATTAACAATTTGCGTTACCCTGTCACCATGATGACGCTAGCACCTGCCAATAGAGGTGTGTCTGCTGAAGTGAAAAGCGGATTTGATGCCGGTGTGCTGGCTCAACACAAGTTGGATTCAGTGGCTGGGCAAGGCTCGTTTGAAGCGCTGTCTCCCTTGTTCGAAGCGTGGCAGGAAAACGGTCTGGTCTATCTTGAAAAGAATGAAAATGGCAGAAGTTATCTCTCGCTGACTCTCGCCGGACAGTTCTGGGCGGTCACACTGGCCCAAATCCTGATTGAAGTATTACAAAATCAAACAGCGCAGAAAGTGCAAAGAAAAGCGGCAAATGTCGCAGCTTAGGAGTAGTTAAACGATGCAACAAGCGATCATCGTGACGGAAGAAACCAAACAGCGCGTGGCTGAATATCTGGCCCAGGATGAGCACACACCAGTATCAAACATGGTGGACTCACTGAAATTGACGGAAGGTGAAATTACGCTGGCACTCCCAGAAAGTATGATTTCCCACGTGAAGGGTGAAATTGCGCAGACCATTCTGGAAGCAATGCCAGCATGGGGTAAGGTCACCACCATCGTACATTCTGGTGGTTCTGTCTTTGAATTTAAAGCGCCATTTCCGAAAGGAAAAGTTGCACACGGTTACTACAACCTAATGGGACGTGAAGGTCAGTTACACGGCCATCTTCGTTTGGATTTAGTGTCTGATATTGCATTTGTCAGCAAGCCATTCCGTGGTACTGAGAGCCACTATATTGGTTTCTTCGACAACACTGGTCACTGTGTATTTAAGATTTACCTTGGCCGTGACAAAAAGCGTCAGCTATTCCCAGAACAAATTGAACTGTTTAACGCCATGAAGCAGGAGTTGGCAAAATGAGTGACAAAGCAGAACGTCTACAAAACCGTCTAGGCCCAGAAATTCAGGAGTTTCGTGATTCTCGCAACACGCTTCAATTGGGCACTGTAGACAAAGAAGGTAAGCCACATACCAGCTATGCGCCTTTCGCTTTCTCTGAAATGGGTTACTACATTCTGGTTTCAGATCTTGCTACCCATGGTCAAAACCTCAAGCACTGCAAAGCCGTCTCTATCATGATGATCGAAGACGAAAGCGAGGCGCGCTCGATCTTTGCGCGTCGCCGCCTTTCGTTTGACACCAATGCAGAACTGATTGAGCGTGATTCAGAGGTCTGGACCACAGCAATTCAAGTGATGCGTGATCGTCTGGGCGAGATGATCGACAACCTCAGCCAACTCGGCGATTTCAATCTCTACCGTTTGAATCCAGTCATCGGCCGTTACGTGAAAGGCTTCGGTCAGGCATTTGATGTGTCGGGCGAAGACATGCTTTCCGTGATCCACCTGAATGAAGGTCACGTGAAGAAGATGAAAGAAGAGAACGCTTAATCTCTTTTATCAGGCCCTCATTCTGAGGGCCTGATATCACCTCCCATAACTATAAAAATCGCACGGAAACCAGTGTGAGTAGGTTTCTTTTGCCTGAAGAAAACTGATTGGGATTTCTCAGGCGCTTTAAAGAGTGGAAATTATGACTATCAAGAAAAACAAGCTGGCGATTTTAGTCGGCCTTCTCTGTGCGGGCAGTGCTTCAGCCCAAGACGTTTATACTTTTGACGAAGTGGTTGTCTCTGCAACCCGAAGCGAGCAAAACATCAGTGATGTAGCCGCTTCTGTTGATGTAGTGAACAGCGAAACAATCGAAGAGAACCTTGCTCAAGATCTTGAGCAGGCGATTGCGAATGAGCCGGGTGTGTCGATGCCGGGCACGGGTCGTTTCGGAAACTCAGGCTTTAATATTCGTGGTTTGAGCGATAACTACGTAAAAACCATGGTGGATGGTGTTGAACAACCTTCATCGTTCAACCCGGGCGCAGATGTGATGCGCAAATACAACAACACCGTTGAGACCGACACCTTGCAGCGTGTTGAGATAAGCAAAGGTCCTGCCTCCAGCCTATACGGCAGTGATGCACTGGCCGGTGCTGTGATCATCCGCACCAAGAACCCGGGCGACCTTCTGGTCGCTGAGGGTGATGACACCTATGCCAGCGTGAAAGGCGGTTATTACAGTGCTGATGAGAGCTACAAAGCGACTGCAACTCTGGCAAACCGTACTGGCGATCTGGAAACCTTGCTGATTTTTACACATCGTGATGGTCACGAAACAGCGACCCACGGCAGTGGCGCTGATATTGAAGGCCGCGAACGTGGACAGGCTGACCCATTTGATATCAACTCAGACAACCTTTTGCTGAAAGCTTTCTATCAGTTGAATGATGCGCATCGAATTGGCTTGACGGGTGAGATTTATAACCGAGAAGCAGATGGCCTGGTGCTATCTAACGAAGGCTATGAAATCATGCCAGGCTTCGTATACACGCGTAACAGTGCCAGTGATGAGGACAAACGCAAGCGCGTAACCTTCGAGCACGAATGGCAAGCGAACAACGCCGCGTTTGACCACTTGAAATGGCAAGTGACCGCGCTGGAAAGTGAAAGTAATCACAACACCTTTGATGAAACCCCGCAGCCGCCAACGTCATTTGGACATGGATACCGTCAGCGCATGCGTAACGGTGTAGATAAGAGCGCCCAGTTTGATGCCCAGTTCGACAAGGCCATTGAACTTGAGAGCAGCTTCCACGAAATCAGCTATGGCGTGAATTACATCACTAACGAGTTTGATCTGGATTACCGCGATTATTACCTAGAGGGTTACAAAGCGGGTACGTCAGTAGATAAAACCGGTGAAGTGCCAAACGCAGAGTCAGTGAAATGGGGCATCTTTGTACAGGATCAAGCTTTCTTCCTGGAAGAACGACTGGTAGTAAATGCGGGTCTTCGTTACGACAAGTTTACTGCAGAGCCAAAACAAGCTTCAGAGGATAATCCAAAGTCCAAAAGTGACGCGTTAACGGCGAAACTGGGTGCGGTTTATCACTGGACCGAAAGCCTGAGCAGCTTCGGTAACATCAGCCAAGGTTACAAAGCGCCAACGCTTCAGGATTTGTACTACTTCTACGAAACTGACGCTGCTAGAGGAGCTGTGTTCGAGGCAAACCCTAACCTGAAGCCGGAAGAGAGCATTGGTTATGAAACTGGTCTGCGCTTCACTCAGGACTTCGGTCGCATTGAGTTCTCGGTCTATTACAACGACTATAAGAACTTTATCGAAACGCACAAATTGGCAGATGACAACGGTCAGGGTAAAGAGCTTTGGACCAAAGAGAACATCAGCAAAGCTGAAATCTATGGTGCTGAGCTGAAAACACATCTGGCATTGGATGTGCTGTTGGGCGCCCCAACAGGTCTATACAGTGATATGAGCGTGGCTTACACCCAAGGTGAAGACAAAGAAAACGGTGAAGCGCTGGATACTGTCGCTCCACTTTCTGGTTACTTTGCGCTGGGCTATGCCGACGTTGAAAACACTTACGGTGGTAAGTTGTCAGTGAAAGCTGTTGCGGGTAAATCCGGCTCTGATTGGAGTAACTCAAACGGCACTGAAAACGTGGGTGCGCCAGGTTACGCTGTAACAGATGTGACAGCGTTCTACCGCCCGGTGACAGATCTGACGCTGCGTGCCGGTCTGTTTAACGCCTTAGATAAGAAATATTGGGACTACAACGACCTGATTGGTGCGGAATCATCCACAGAAGGACTTGATCGTCGCACGCAACCAGGACGTAACTGGGGTATAGAAGCCGAATACGTGTTCTAACCGCAGAATAACTTCTGAAGATAAACACCCCGGATTTCTCTGGGGTGTTTTCGGTTCTAGCCTGAGTTATGCTCAGAAGGTACATGATAATAAAAATGACAAAGAATTCTGGAGATACAGTGACTAGCAGTACGCTAACAACCATTTCGACACGTTGGTTGATTGAGCAGGCGAAAAAGCACAAGAAACGCCTGATTACCGCCAACCTTATCGCTATCTGTGCGACGCTCATCAGCGTGCCAATTCCCCTGTTTATGCCGCTAATGGTCGACGAGGTGCTGCTAAACAAACCTGCCGGTGGGGTGAATTTCTTCAATCAGATTTTGCCTGAGTCACTGCAGCAACCAGCCAGTTATATCGTCATGGTGCTGATACTGGTGATTGTGATGAGGATTGTCAGTCAGGCGCTGAATATCTGGCAAAGCCGCCAGTTCACGCTGGTGTCCAAATCCATCACTTGCCATATCCGTCAGCAGCTCCTCGATAAGCTTGGCCGCATCAGTATGAAAGAATACGAAGAGCGTGGCAGCGGCGGCGTGAGTTCTCATCTGGTGACGGACATCGAGACTATCGACTCTTTCCTTGGCAACAGTTTGAGCCGCTTTGTGGTGGGTGTACTGACAGTATTTGGTACGGCAATTATCCTACTGTGGCTCGACTGGGCGCTTGGCTTATTCATATTGCTGGTTAACCCGCTGGTGATTTACCTCTCACGCAAAATGGGCCAACGCGTTAAGCACCTCAAAAAGGCTGAAAACCAATCTTTTGAGCGGTTCCAGCAACGTCTGGTAGAAACGCTGGATGGCATCTATCAGCTTCGTGCTGCTAACCGTGAACGCGCTTACCTTGATGTTCTGAAGACAGATGCTGAAGCCATTCGCCACGATGCTGATAAGTACGCCTGGCAGTCAGAAGCGGCGGGGCGTGTTTCCTTCCTCATGTTCCTGATCGGTTTTGAGCTGTTTCGTGCGGCGGCGATGCTGATGGTACTGTTCAGCGACCTGACTATTGGCCAGATCTTTGCAGTGTTTGGTTATCTGTGGTTTATGCTCAGCCCGATTCAAGAACTGCTGGGTATTCAATACGCTTGGTTCAGCGCTTCTGCAGCAATGAAACGTTTGAACGGTCTGCTTGCACTGGATGAAGAGCCACGTAACGCATCCGAGAAAGATCCGCTGGAAGACAAAGACACCTTTGGTGTGGAATGTCGTGATCTAACTTTCAGCTATGACAGTGAGAAAACGGTGTTGAATGGTCTTTCTCTTAATATCCCACAAGGCAAGCGTGTGGCGCTGGTTGGCGCATCGGGTGGCGGTAAATCCACACTGATTCAACTTCTGCTGGGGCTTTATCGCAAGTCTGACGGTGAAATCCTGATTGATGGCAAACCCGTCGAAGAGATTGGCTACGAGACGCTTCGACAGCATACGGCTGTGGTCTTGCAGCAGCCGATGATCTTTAACGATACATTGCGTGAAAACCTGACATTGGGACGAACCGATTTCTCCGACGATCAGCTGTGGCAATCGCTGGAAATTGCTCAGTTAAGTGATGTTGTCGATAAGCTGGATAACGGATTGGAATCCCAGCTGGGTCGACAAGGCCTCAAGCTTTCTGGAGGACAGCGTCAGCGCTTAGCAATTGCCCGTATGATTCTGACCAATCCTAAGCTGGTGATTTTGGACGAAGCGACCTCAGCGCTGGATACTGCAACAGAAGCAGCGTTGCACGAGGCGCTGAATAACTTCCTGCAAGGTAGAACCACACTGATTGTGGCGCACCGTTTGTCTGCAGTGAAACAAGCTGACCTGATTTATGTACTGGAAGATGGCAAGGTCGCGCAAAGCGGTAACCATAGCGAACTGGTGCAAGAAGAGGGGGTCTATCAAACCCTGTATGGCAACCTTCAAGTTGGCTAATTACAAACAACGCCTTAGACGAAAGCCCTGCATCAGCAGGGCTTTTTACTTTCTGGAGCGGTGGTACGGATTATTTCACTGTCAGCGAAGCGCCTTGGGTTTTAATCACGTCTTGATACCAGAAGAAGCTCTTCTTGCGTTTTCGTTCGAGAGAGCCACTGAAATCGTCATGTCGGTCGACATAAATGAAACCATAACGTTTGCGCATTTCCGCGGTGGAATTCGCGACGAGATCAATCGGTCCCCACGTTGTGAATCCCATTAACTCCACACCGTCTAACATGGCTTCACTGGCCTGAACTAAATGGTCATTAAGGTAAGCAATGCGGTAGTCATCCTGAATCTCACCGTTTTCATCCAATTCATCGATTGCGCCTAGCCCATTTTCAACGATGAACAGAGGCTTCTGGTAACGGTCATAGAGGAAATTCAGCAGAATACGTAGGCCTTTCGGGTCGATGAGCCAGCCCCATTGGCTCTTCTCCAGATAAGGGTTTGGCACACTGGCGACGATATTGCCGACTTCTTTTTGTTTAGGATCAGCACTCGCACAGCCGCTGGCGTAATAACTGAATGAGATAAAATCAACTGAAGCACTGGCGATCACGTTCAGATCGCCATCTTCCATTGCGATTTCGATACCATTTTCTCTGAAGTAACGAAGCATGTAGCCCGGGTATTTGCCGCGCGTCTGGACATCACCAAAGAACAGCCATTTGTTATTCTCATGCATGGCAGCGATGACGTCGTCTGGGTTGCAAGTAAATGGGTAATTGATAGCTCCCAACAGCATGTTACCGATCTTAGCGTCTGGAATAATCTTATGGCAGAGCTTCACCGCTTTTGCGTTAGCCACCAACTGATGGTGAATCGCCTGATAGATTTCCTGCTCGCTGGCATCTTCCTGAAGCCCAACGCCGGTAAAAGGCGCATGTAGCGACATATTGATTTCATTGAATGTCAGCCAGAGCTTAACTTTGTCCTTATACCGTTCGAAAACGGTACTGACATACCGCTCAAAGAAGCCGATCAGTTGTCGGTCTGCCCAGCCTCCATAGTTTTCTACCAGAGCGTAAGGCATTTCATAATGTGAGAGCGTCACAAAAGGCTGGATATTGTGTGTAGCCAATTCATCGAAAATACGGTCGTAATAGGCGAGGCCAGCCTCGTTAGGTGATTCCTCATCACCGTTCGGGAAAATACGGGTCCAGGCAATGGAAAGACGCAGGCAGTTGAAGCCCATTTCATTGAACAGGGCAATGTCCTCTGGGTATCTGTTATAGAAATCTATGGCCACATCTTTAATACCCGGCGTGCGTTCTTGGCGGGTTTGGTGCGGGCTTAGACTCCCAGAGGGGAGCATGTCGGACGTCGAAAGGCCTTTGCCTTCGATAGCATAAGATCCTTCAACCTGGTTGGCCGCAATGGCGCCGCCCCATAGAAAATCTTTCGGAAATAACGTCATGTGAACCTCTGATTTCACGGTTTCAACGATAGTGTGGACAGGCATCAGTATGGATAACTCTATGGGATGGAAAAAGAGAGTTTTTGAACCTAAATCGATTCCTCATTTGAATAACATGAATCCACAAATTGTCTGTTTAAAGTGTCAAAAAGTGAAAAGAGGAAGGTATTTGTATCTAGAATTACATCTTTTAATGGTTGAATCTAACGCAATTGGCGTCTGGTGCTGGCAAGTGTCTTCAAGGTGTTCCACGCTTACTGATGGACACCTCAATAGAAGGGCATTTTCTCCAATGAAAGTACTGCTGAAATCAAACATAACCTGCCCAAAATGCGGACACGTTAAGTCAGAACTCATGCCGATCGACACACCTCTACAACATTACGAGTGTGAGAGTTGTGGTGAGGTTTTGATAGTTCAGGATGGTATGTGCTGTGTGTTTTGCGCTTATGGTGACGCCTCATGTCCGCAGTCACAAGTTAAAGGGCGTTGTACTGACCAACTTCATTGATTACTCAGCATCGACAGCTGGGTAGAATACTGCCAGCCAAACAGTTTCTTTTTCGGGTTCTGTCCAGCTCACCTTGTGTTTGGTGCGGGCCGGAATATTGACATGATCACCAGCCTGCAAAGGCATGACTTCGCCACTTTCAAACGTTAATTCAGCGCTGCCTTGTAACACGACAACCCATTCATTCTCGTCTTGATCGTACCAGCCTGTCTCAGGAGAAGTTTGCCCTCGCGACACTATTCTCTCAATCCTGACAAACGGGTGTTTGACTAAATCTTCAAAAACCTCGTTAATTCTGGCATTTGGCAAGCTTTTAAAGAGGTTTCCTTGTTTGAACATCTTTTCTGACCCCATGGATAGCAACCTGTTGAACATAAAGCATTAACGCAACGTGTAAACACATAGGAAGCTGCCTAGAAACACCTACGTCATGCTGACTACTTTGCTAAAAAGTGGCCGGAAAAAGTCTATTTCCGACTAATTGCTTCCTGTCTCAATATTGCATCACAAATTGAAGGTTATATGAAATTACACTCACCGCGACGGAGCAAGATTTAAAGCAAGGAGATAACGATGAGTGTACACACTTGGTACTGCGCGAGCTGCAAAAAAGAAACTGGACATGAAGTACGTGAGCAAGCTCACCATGATCCAGCTATTCGTGCACTGACAACACCACCAACCGGTGGCGATTATAAAGACTATACTGAGTGCACTTGTACTGTGTGTGGTACGGTTGAGTGGGTTGATCCAGTCGACATCTACCAGCTCGCAGTCCACGACTTCGGTGATTAAGTCGCCTTTGGAAGAGGAGCAGGGACGTCAACTGCTCCTTTATTTTAATGCATTAACGCACTATAACTTAATTTGTTTTCAATAGTTCAGTACTAACTACATAGGATTAAAAGCTTTTCGCTAACCCTAACAAATTCGCGGTCAAAATAACTCAGTCACTTTCGTCTAGCTCGTTGAATTAATCTTGAGTTCCGTAGTCATACACAATGTGGGTATAAAACAGTGTTCAATTATTAAATTGAGTTTGCAATGTGCTGACAATCAGTGCCTTACAGATATCTATGATTGGCCACCTTATCAATACGCATACTCTTGGCCCAACTGGCTGAGTAGAGCCCCTCGAAGTATGGGGGTGGAAAGAAGGAGATATTGTTATGCGTAAATCTATTCCTGTTGTGACTTTACTTGCAGCTTCGCTGGCGCTTGGAGGCTGTGCCTCAAACACAGGGACAGGAGCAGCCATCGGGGCAGCTACTGGCGCGGTATTAGGAATAAGCTACTGGTAACCACAAAGACAAACGAATCTTTATCGGTGCCGCGATTGGAGCTTTGGCAGGTGCTGCTGTCGGCCAGTATATGGACCAACAGGAAGCCGCGTTTCGTGAAGAGTTGTCTGGATCGGGGATCGAAGTCGTACGCGAAGGTGACAATATCCGTCTGGTAATGCCTTCTAATATTACATTCGGCACCAACCAGAGTGGCATCACACCTGGCTTCTACCAATCTCTTGATGCAGTAGCCCGGGTCATGAACGAATATGACAAAACCTTCTTGAGTATTGAAGGACACACGGACAGTACAGGTGATGCCGCATATAACATCACCTTATCTGAAAAACGTGCTGAGAGTGTGAAAGGGTATCTGCTTCGCTCGGCGGTCAACGCACAGCGTTTGTATGTGACAGGGTATGGTGAAACCCAACCCATTGCTTCCAATGAAACCTCATCAGGTAGAGCAAAGAATCGACGTGTTGAGGTTCAAATCGTACCAAATCAAGCGTGACCTCACTCGAAGGGGAAGCTGGCCAGCTTATCCTTCACCTTATTCCCGTCAGAAAGTATGTGTTTTTCATGAATTTTCTCAGGAACTTGATCGTTTCAGTGATTTCTATGCGAACTATCTAGTTAGGTGAGGCGACTCGTAATAATATGTATCGCCTAACGTTCCACGATAAGTGATTTCGCGGACGATCATTATAAAAGAGTCAAAAAGGAATAAGAGGTTTACATGCCATTAGTAGCTTGCCCGGTTTGTGAAAAACAGGTATCCAAACGAGCGTTATCTTGCCCAGGGTGCGGAGAACCGGATCCAGCCCGCTATCACTCACGAAATACATGGCTCTCGCGCCTGTTTTGGTTACTGGTCTGGGTGGGTATCGGCGCCGCAGTTTGGTATAAAGTCGTTCCAATGGTGATGGAAATATTTAAGCAGTAATTGACTTCACTGCCTCTGTATACCGAATCGAATAAAGAGGATGGGGCAAGCCCATCCTCTTTTGCTTTATATTTTTTCTAGCCGTTCATGTTCTAGATCTGGTGTCGGTGACCAATCGCACAAGCTTAAGTGTGTCAGTAAAATGCCAGGCGAACTTTCCCCCAAGGCAATAGAATAGAAAAGCTCAGCTATCTCTTCATCGCCGCCAAAACACCGCAATATCGAGCCAATGATTTCCGATCTTTCTGTGCCTTCTTCAACCTGTCGTCTTATCCAGTCATACTCCAGGGAGCTTTCGTTGATAATGGTCTTTCGGCCCAGTGCAAACGTTGTCATGATGCCTCCCGACACCTTTACTTTCTCTGTGACAAGTACGTTACATAAGCTATTAAACCGCATCTAATCTGTTGTTAACTCGACAAAGATCTCAAATATAACCAACTAGTGGCATATTGGTGTGTATGCTTCTTAAGCATGCATGTTTCAGATCACATCAATTTGAGAGCAATTATTTATACTCGATGTGCTTATTCATTAAAAAATGGCGCTCAAAGCGCAAAATTTTTTCATAGATCTAACCAATACGCATGGAACAGTGGTAGGTTAGCGCCGTTAACAGCCCCAAGACTATAAAGCCTATGAAATGGATTCTGACGAATTGGATTCGCAAGAAGAAGTTTGAGAAGTTTTTTACCCGTGTGGAAGAAGACTTCTTCGATAAAAAAAAGTATGCGCCATACCTTGAAGCTAGGATTCTTGAATCATTGAAAGAATCTGGAGAGACAAAGCCTAAGCGAGCTTCACGTATTGTATTGGCCTGTATCAGGCAAGCACTACTGGACAAATACCTCACTGAAAACCGCTATATCCGCTTTTTGGAAGACAATAAGAGAGAGTTCTTCTTGGATAGAGTGTCAGGGAGTGATGTAGACGTTGATTACGAGCATATTATTCGTAACTTCATCCACAACAAACACTGCGAATGTTCAGATTACATCCTTTCTCATGTTCCAAAATACTTCCAAAAGTTCGCGAAAGAGTTGGAAGTCGACATGAGTTATCCCGTGAACAAGCAGGGTGAGCAAGAGATGTTAGACGACATCATCATGCTGCTGAATCACAAATAGAAGTTTTCACATCTAGGCGGGTGACTATCCGCCACTCTCACCAGTCTTCACTACAAGTCCATATACCCGAACGCTGAAATTGAGACCGTTACCGTTAACCGTCTAATCAAAGCCGCTTGCCGTTCTTCATAAACAGAGTAGAATTATACTGTATATATAAACAGTATTTATTGTTATGCCTGCAATCCGATACCGACACAATTATAAAGCCGTTGTGATGAGCGGCTCTGACGAGCACCAAAAAGGTCAGATGATCCCTGCCTACTTGAGAGACGGCAGTTTGATTTACTATCCATTTGGTGGCTTCGTGAAGCGCGAAGTACTGACCTATGAGCAATACGTTAAGTTGATGTTCATCGACGCATTTTCACAATCTGACGATGGTGCAGCCTGGGAAGATATCAGCAGCAATAAAGTATTAGGGGTATTTATGCGAGGAGAGTACTTTGTTGTACTTTCTGAAGGTAAACCCATCATGGTCCAGTAGCTTAGTACTTCTGGCACCACCTATGTATCTGCTTATTAATGCTTTTTAGTCGCTAAAAAAATAGTGACGTCCTTCCAGAGCCTTTGCATCGCGATCGACTACGCCTGTTCAAACCTCATAATGAAGACTCAACAGGACAAGGATAGTCATTATGTCGAACAATAAAGAACAAGACTTCAATTCACTATTGAACCAAGGGTGGCAAAAACATGAGTCAGAACCAAACGCGGTTTTTGATTCGATGGCCTCTATGTTAGGTAGCTTGGAGCCGGAGCAAACCGAATCTGCGATGACCTTATTGCTCCATACAGCAATAGGGCACCTGTACGCTCCTGACAAGCTATTACACCTACTGTCATCCTTGCCACCTAACCGAGCAAATCTTCCATCAAGCCTTCGTGCGCAAGTCGTGGCAGATTACTTTCATACCAAAAAGCTTTCCGACATGAGTCATTTGGCGATCGATGATCAGCACCGGGTTTCTGCACAAATTGCCAATGAGTACGCCGCATTAGAAAACACAGCTCAAGCCTCTCAATGGTTAACGATGGCAACGGAAGGCGTTAGCACGAGTTCAGTATCAAAACCCCTTGCGCGTGCTCTTGCTATCACTGGTAATAACTTAGCGTGTCAGTTTGAGGGGTTGGAAGAACGCTCGATAGAGCAAGACCAACAAATGATAAAATCAGCGCAACTGGCTTTACAGTTTTGGCGAGTTGCAGGAGGCTGGATGCAAGAAGAGCGTGCTGAATACCGACTGGCTATGAGCTTCATTAAAGCAGGCCGATATGAGGAAGCGCGAACACATGCACAGCGCTGTGAAGCAATATGCATTGAAAATGACGCAGATGATTTCGAGAGATATTTCGCCAGTGATCTGTTGATGCTAGTGCACTTCCATTTAGCACAAAGCCACAAGCTTAAGGTCAGTGAAGATCTCCGCAAATATTGCGAAACGAGTTCGCTAGATTGACCTTCGGGCTTTCATAGTAAAACTGGCATCTTCTCACTAGAAGCCAGTTTATTCAGACGGAAAACTCCAGCAATGCCGCCAGCGCTGCTTCCGCTTTTTCTGCCTGCACAAAGATATGATCGTGGTAGTAGGCGGCAAGCACGTTGGCACTGATGCCTTTCTCTGCCAACTTCGTCGATACTGCGGCCGTTAAACCCACAGCATCGAGGCTTGAATGCACCGTCAGGGTTATCTGACGGTAGACACCTTCAAATACCATGTTTGCAGAGTCAGCGACTGATTTCTCCAGCAATAAGGTCAACCCTTCGGTTTCCTGAAACGTAGCCAGTGGGGCTAGCTCAACAAAATCTGCAAGCTCGCCCGAAACGGTGCAAAACACAAACTCATCTTGCATCAGCTCTGGCTTCATCGAATCTAAAAGGGCATTTAAATCAACAGTTCCCGCCATGCAATTCTCACTATCAACATCCTATCAATACCACTCAATGTATCGCGCCCCTAGATTCAAAAGAAGTGTAGGGTGGTTCAAATTCTCACAAGTGCCACTTTTAACATGGACTGTGTTTATATACAGTATTGCAATTCGGATAGCCCTAATTCAGGTAAAACATGAGAGATTCATTGCGCACAAAAGTTATTGAGGTCTGTAAAAAGAAAATCCTGACGAAAGGAGATAACGTAAACGTCTCCTTTTATGCATTCTTTGCGAACAAAAATGACGACCCAGAACTACTCATGGAAGCGGCGACTTGGTGGATAAAAACTCACGAACTCGACCATTTTGTTAAAGCGCGGGATGTGATCACCTTGGTCGAAAACGACAGATAAATCAGGCTCAGCGGTACCGAGCGAAAGAAAATAAGGATTCAGGCATGTCTATCATCAGCCACATCACACTGGGTACTAATGACTATGAAAGAGCGTCAGCTTTCTACGATTCGGTATTAAAGCCGTTGGGAATGACACGTGTACCCAAACCACCCGGTAAACCACCGCTTTACGCCAAAGATGACCAAATGCCGTTCCTGTATCTCTGCAAGCCGTTTGATGGCAGGCCTGCAACCTGGGGCAACGGTACACACGTCGCCTTTAAAGCGGCAAGCCGTGAAGCGGTCGATGAGTTTTACGTTGAAGCATTGGCCAATGGTGGCGCGGATGAAGGGGCTCCGGGTTTAAGGGAGCACTATGGGCCGAATTACTACGCTGCTTACGTTAGAGATCCAGACGGAAATAAGCTCCAAGCGGTTTGTTACGAATAGAAAAATGGCGCGAAAGCGCCATTTCTTTTTGTCTTACTAAGGCAAACAAAACAGTAAGAAGAATAGGGCGCATAACACTGTCTACGCCCTTGTTCAGAGAACCTTAGTTAACGATTTCTGACAGTAGATCTTTATTGACTACAAGGTTACGCACGCCGTGCGCATGGTCTTCGTCAAAGACATTGCCTTCACACCATTCGCCAACGGATTCGATATTTACTTTCGCCACTTTCGGACGAACGCTCCAAGTCACCTGGAATGGCGATCCTTTCTCGTTGTAGCCAGGGCCTGTGGTTGAGCCCATGTATTGAATTGGCTTACCCGTATTAGTAGGAATCGCAACCGCCTGATGCACGCCATCCTGAACTTCATGCTCTGTCAGCTCTTCAAAGTCGTAAGCATTTTTATCGTTCACCAGCACGTAAACCTGCGTTTCCACGCGAAGCTGCGGGTTTTTGTTGGCATCACTCAAACACGCACCAAGCGTCGGGCCGGGTTCAACCTGCGCCGTTGAATGAACATAGTGAACTTCAATGGTATCACCAGGTTTCAGGTCGCCATGCTTGCTCGGGCAAACCTTATTTTTTACTGGTGCGAGTTCAGCATCTGACAACTTACCAGAGTAGCGGTAACCGGTGTGGTAGCCTTCACCATCGCCATTTCCTGCATAAAGCGTAAATTCGCCGCCTTTGTGCTCAGCATTTTTGTGGAAGTGGATGTTACACAGGTTCATTTCTGTGTAAGACGGTGCAGTGCTGAACAAAGTGGTGTTATTGCCTGCTTTAGAATCAATATCACGCGGTGATTGAGGACCAAATCCTTCATCTTCTGTGTTTTCAGCCAGCTCTTGACGTTGCTCTGAAATAACAGCGTCTGATACCGGCGCGTTTGCGTCTTTTGCCAACACACCGAATGACGTTGTCATAGCCAATGTAATGATGCAAAGGTTGCTTGCTTTCATTGGTTTATCCCTTATTAATTTGAAATAGTTCGATAGGTGTTCTCGTGGAATTCATTGTGAAAAAACAACCTGATAGTTTCACATGTCCTTAAGGCAGTTTTCCGTTTACTGTGAAC
This sequence comes from Grimontia sp. AD028, assembly GCF_000973155.1. Classification (NCBI taxonomy): domain Bacteria; kingdom Pseudomonadati; phylum Pseudomonadota; class Gammaproteobacteria; order Vibrionales; family Vibrionaceae; genus Grimontia; species Grimontia sp. AD028. The sequence goes on from NZ_LASY01000019.1 coordinate 29,033, forward strand.
ACATGACGAGAGTAACGAAAGTCAGCTCAGATGTTCATAGACGAAGCTGGTCAGTCTCAGATCTTTACGAGTAATTCTCTGAACTGAAGCAATTGGATGTATCACATGGCCAAACATCTGCGGATGGTGTCATGTTTGGTTGAAAGTACGAATACAGCATATACAGTAAACTCATAGACCAATCTATGTAGATTCGGCCTGAACCGAGTTGTTAATATATAAAACCTTAGTACGCATTATCTATCTTATGTTAAATATGATGTGCGGCTACGCAAAATCTGACTCTCCTACGTCTGTCATTACCCACTTTCTTCAAAGATTTCAGTCTATTAAACGTAATTATCTATTTACCATAAAATAGATAATTACCCATTCTCTAAGACGCTCATGTTGGATCATTCTGTTCCAACTGAGCTCTTCGCGTCTCTGCAATTATCTTTGAAGAAGCGCTGGCGATTGCTGCGTCATCAGCGCCTTTTGTTTGGAATGATTTTCCTAACGCATCATTCTCTTCAGACGACTGTCGTAGTAGAAATCGCGTTGGTCGATGATTTTGACTTTGTGACTGTCAGGATGCGCGGGATTAATCAGGAAGTTGTATTCGCTGGCGATGATCGCTGATGGTAACTGAATGACTGGTGTCGTCATTTCTCGAAGCCAGGCGGTTCCGTAGTTACGTGACGTATCTGCATCTGGCACTGCGTCCCAACCATTTGGGAGTTCTTGTTCAGAGACACGTTTGATTGGCAGATCGTCGGGTATGTAGATGGTCATCATGACCAAAGGAGGCATTTGAACTGGGCTTTCATGAACAAAGCGTTCAAGCGCAGCCAGAGAGCGTGAGCCTGCAGTGTAGAGAATGGGTTGGCCTTTCTGATGCCAACGGCCAGATCCAAACATACCCCCCATCCCACTGAGATCTGCAAACCGCTTTACGGAGAGTCGAAATACTTCCATTAAGCGGTCATGCCATGCATCAGGCGGTTAAGCACGTTTTCTACATATTGAATGCCGGTGTTGGTATCAAGATAATCAACAGCAGCTTTCCCACCAAAAGCCACTTGTGGTGTTTTCAGCCAATCCAGCGCTGTTGCACGGTCTTCGTAATATTCAACGGCCAAATCAACAACACGACGAATAGCGAGTGTCTTTTCTGATTGCGAAGGTGTCAAAAGGTCTGAATCGCTTTTACGCTGGAGGCTTCTTGGGCTTAGGCCAATCAAAGTGACCCACTCGCCACTGCTCATCGCCATTTCTTTCATGACTTTGCGCGCATGTTTAACTTTCAGTCCGTGGCGGATGATATCCAGTTCCATATCCTGATTGATGACTTGGCCCTCTTTTACGATACCAAGCGACATTAACTGCTCTGCGTACATACCAACCTCCCATAAGCCTTGGTTAAATTATGTGCGCCATTTGTCGCATTGTAAAGTGCCACTTGTCGTAGAGAAAGGCAAAAGAATATATGGAGTCCGAAAGACGACAGCCTAATGTAATTGAATTTAAGTATATTTTTCTGTGCAAGCGCTTGCTTGAAAAAGAGTGCGGCTTACATTTTATAAGCCGCAAGTTGGCAAAAAAGGTACTAATTTGATTAGCTACATGAGCAAGAGGGGTAGCTCTGTAGCGGAGTTATGCAGTTGCACTGAACTAACCTTAACATTGCTGCGGGAATATATAATAACCACAATTAATACAAGGCATATTCACATTGCGCTTATAGTGTGCTCACTCAAGTTGATATCGTAAACAGTGATATTTGTATAAATCATTACGGATTCTGGAAAGTTAGGTGAAGTATGACGTCTTTTAAGAAATCTCTGTCAATGATAAAGCCCATCTCCCACTTTTTAGCAGTCGTGTCGAACCAATCTGTCACGCATGCTGGAGAAGCGTTGGGAATTGCGCCGTCAAGGATTAGTGAATCTCTCAAATATTTAGAAGAGATTTGGAATGTTCAGTTGTTCCACCGCGAAAGCAGACAAATGAAACTCACTAATGCTGGCCAACGAGCGTATGAACGCTATCACCACTTGGTTTACACCTTACTCGACACTGTGAGCGAGGATATCGATCCTGACGCCATTCCTTCGGTGTTGTCTATTACCACGCCCGTCGATATTGGCACCCACCTGATGCCGAGCGTTATATTAAGCTTCAATAAGGAGTACCCGAATGTGGAAGTGAAATTGTTTGCTTCTGATCAGGTCATGGATATGTCTGAAGCAGACATCGATTTGGCTATTCGTGTGGGCAAACTTCAAGGCCAAGCAGACAGTCATGAAGATGTGATCATGAAAACTCGTCCTTTCCTGGCTGCTTCTCCTGAGATCATTCAGAACATCCGCGACGGTATGTATCCAGAAGGCGCTCCTTTTATTCGCTTGCTTCGTTTGCCGGAAACTAAGGAGATGAAGCTAAAAAGCACGGACACGATGCTTAAGCTAAAAACGGTTGCAGCGTCAGACAATGCCATAGCCGCACAGCAAATGGCATATGACGGACTAGGAGCAACTCTATTCACCGGCCTTCCCACAAAACCCTATCTCGAAAAAGGCCGATTAGAGAAAATTGATCATGTTGTCATGCCTGATATTTATATTTTTGCCAGTTGGCCAGGAAGGCGTCTGACAGGAGGAGCTAAAGCCCTTCTCGATTTGTTCAAGCAGGAGTTAAAACGGCAACAGTTAGATGGGTAAACGGGAACGCTTTTTGACCTGTCCGAAAGCAAAACTGGACTCTATGGCAGCAATGTTGGGGAGACGGGTCAATTCTCTGCGAATAAAACGTTCATACGTTTTCAGCGATTCACTCACAACATGAAGAAGATAATCGTGAGTGCCTGTCATCAGAAAGCATTCAAGCACTTCATCCATTTGGTCTATCAACGACTCAAATTTGACCATATTGTCTTCGGTCGGTTTTTCGAGTTTAACCAACACAAAGACATTAATGGGTAGCCCACATTTTTCTTGATCAATATGGGCATGATAGCCAGTAATTATCCCTCTTTTCTCAAGTGCCCTAACACGACGTAAACAAGGTGATGGGGACAAAGAAACACGGTCTGATAGCTCTTGGTTGGTCAAGCGCCCTTCTTTTTGGAGTTCGTCCAAAATTTTCTTGTCGATGCTATCAAGATTATGCTCCATATCCTTCTATAACCTCCATAACTAGCGCTTAAAACTCTTCTATTGGCAGGATCTGCCATTTGTTAACAATTATAGGAGGGATTTCGCAATCATCCTTATCGCTGCTTTGGCTAATGTGATCCTTATATACCTAAGCAACCTGTAGTTAAGGGGATTAGCGATGAATAAAGCAACTCAACTCAGCCCTTTGCGAAATACGACAAAGCTGGAAGATGCCGCATCTTTAGCCACCGAGCAGGCAAAACACTTCGGCATAGATACGAAGTCAGACTTCGGTCAAGCGCTGATCTCCCTTGCTACTACCTTATATACCGCGAATCATCATACGCACGATCTTTGGGCCATTACATTGGATAGGCTGAATGATTTAGACAGAAACGATCGTATTGCCTGGTTTAACGCTAAACGGTTCCTTTCATTCCAGTTAGCGAAAATTCTCGATAACCTTCAAAACCCAATGCGCGCAACCTACAAGTCCATTGCAACTAAAAACGGACATTTCGCGGCGAAAGGCGCTTACCCTATTTTTGATAATGTGGCGGCGATTTTTTCAGCTGCACCTGTCATCACACGCACTGCCACTTATTTGTTTGCCTGTACTGAATGGGTGGAGGATGCTTTCAATGGCAGGGAGCCATTACATGAAATTTATTCCCGACTACTGAATCCAACATCCATCGCGTTGGCGAATCACATCGTCGATATCGAAGCCGGTGACATGGCAGACCAATATCTCGCTTGGAACTTTAACTCAGGAATGGCAGCAATTGATGGTTTGTTAAGTCACCTTCTTGGACGGGAAGATATCGTTCTGGCCTCGCGAAATATTTATGGCGGTAGTTACCAACTGCTTCAAGACTGGTATCGCAAATCCTCAAACTTGGACGTGGCGATAGAATGGGTGGATGGCTACGATGCAACAACCTTTGCTAAAGCCATGGATGCAGCTGAGAAGAAATATGCGGACAGGATAAAAGCTGGCCGTAAGATCTACGTGTATCTCGAGAGTCCCTGCAACCCTCACGGTTTCGTTCTCGATGTTGCTGGCATCAGCCGAGCGGCCCATGACCGTGATTGGACAATCATGGTGGACACCACGGTTGGCACTCCCTTTCTTCATCCTGTATTAAAAAGAAATGACCCTATGGAGCGCCCCGACTTCGTTATTCATTCGTATACGAAAGAATTGGCGGGTTCAGGAAGCACAACCGCTGGTGTCGTCATCGGGCGGAACGAAGATATGTTCATCCCAAAAGGTGACAGCGTCACAAGAAAAACACCAAGTGGAAAGGAGCGTGAAGTTAACTGGAATAACACTCTGTTCTGGAACGTTTATTACATCAAAGGCGCGTTCCTCGATGCTGACAAAGCATTTGAGGTTCTTAATGGGATGAAGACGTTTGAATTACGTGTACTGCAGAAAGCCATCAACACCCTGTCTCTGGCGCGCATATTCGCACTTCACCCCGATATCAACGTGTCATGCCCTGCTCTACCTGACAGCCCAAACTATGCGTTAATGCAATCTCAAATGCGCCTGGGATTACCGGCTTCCTTATTCACTATCGACATGGAAGGCAAAGCTAACCGCAGAGCCATAGAACAAACCGCATTTAAGCAATTTTTTGACATGCTTGAACCTGCCATTGGCATGCAGGTCAGCCTTGGTCAGACTAACACAGTTGCATTGTGCCCTGCGATGACGACACATTCAGAACTTTCCAAAGAAGCTCTGAATGAAGCAGGTATTAAACCGACAACGCTGCGTATTGCAGTGGGTTTAGAAGACCCGCGAGTTTTTATTGCTCATATGCAGCGGGCGGCGGAAATGACGATAGACCTGAAGCACCCGGGATTCTCGGCTCTCTTCCCAGCCGCAGATAAGATTGATGATATCTATAGAAAAACGTATTTGGATGTGCAGCAGCGCTTTGTTGAGCACCTTCCAAATTACTCAACATTGATTCAATGAGAATTAGCAACATGGTCAAATACGACAGGCTGCTATGGCTCCTGCTCTTCACTTGCGCTCAAGTCTAGGGATGAAGCACTGGACATCATGGTTGTACCATCACTGTTAAGATAACAAAGGGTAACCTGATACTGAGGTCTAAGTGTCAGTGGTTCAAGCTTAGCAATTTGATTGACTAATTGGGTATTTGGTTCACAGCCATCATCACCAATACGGTGAAGCTCTCTTTCATACTCATCGCTGGTCATTCGGCTGGCGCGAAGGATCTCAATTTTCATGGCGAGTCTTCGTTGTTCGAAAGTTGAGTATTGGCTAGTGAGCAACTTGGCGAGCGTATCTTCAAGCATATTCACTTGTTGGGGAACGAGTACTGTGCCATCAGATGCTTCCAGTGCACTTTGTGCTTTAACCATTTCCAAAGAAATAGACGGCAGCACTTCCAGGTACTTTGTTAAAAGCACCCGACTCGACTCGGATTGTCTCTGCATCACCACATCAGACGCTATCGTACCCACGACAATCGACAGGAAGATCAGCGTTGGTGAAGCAGTGAACTTAGCTAACCACAGCATGACTGAATAGGAAAATAAAATGACTAATTATGCTTAAAAAACCAACTTAATCGGATAGATATTCTTAATGTGATTCCCATCACTAATTATCAGATTCGAACGATTAAAAACCATCCAATCTCACCATGCTATTTTACTTCGCCTAAACATTTACTAGGAATTTAGTTTGTTTCATATATAAGAATGACCAGAATATTTGCGGCTTAATGCTTTTCTAATTCCAGTGTTAATTTCTTACCAATTTAATTGGTTCTCAATAATGCTTCACGTGCCATATTTGAGGATTGATGAAATAGTTATTTAAATTCATCTGTTAACAACAACCTTTATCAGCTTGCTTTACAGCGGTGCAATGAATGCCCCACGAGAAAGCGCTTGCAGGCATCTGAATGAATTAAAGAAAGCAAAAACTATATTTGCACAATTATTTATACACATGCTGTCGAAATTATTTTCTATCGAACAAAATTCGCGGAATAAATTATCAAAGGGGAGTGAAGTTAGAAAAGTGTGAGCGCTTTATCTTGTTATAAAAAATGCAAAATCGAGGGGTCGAAATATATTGCAAATATGTTTATACGTGAAATAATCCGCAGCGCAATGGTTGTTAACAATCATGTAACACAGCATATTGCGGTAAGTATGAAGCTATATAAAAAAGAAAAGGACTCGGTAATGAAACGTATAATGACGACTGCTGGACTTTCGTTGTTTGCGAGCTCAGCCTCTGCGGCAGGGATCGATGAAGCAATCAATGAAATAGTCGCTCCAATTGTAAACCCATTCGTGGGTATGATCTTCTCCTCTGTTCCACTCCCCTTTCTAGATGCTGAAGCGCCATGGATCGTAATGTGGCTGGTTGTTGCCGCTGTCATCTTTACGCTGTATCTGGGCTTTATTAACGTTCGTGGATTCACCCATGCAATTCGCCTTGTTAAAGGTGACTACACAGACCCTAAAGAGCCAGGTGAGGTCTCGCACTTCCAGGCCCTTGCAACAGCACTCTCCGGAACGGTTGGTCTTGGTAACATCGCTGGTGTTGCAGTAGCAATCTCGATCGGTGGTGCAGGTGCAACATTCTGGATGATCCTTGCGGGTCTGCTCGGTATGTCTACCAAGTTTGTAGAGTGTGCGCTTGGTGTAAAATACCGTAACACTAACCCAGACGGTTCTGTTTCCGGTGGTCCTATGTACTACCTGAGCAAAGGTCTGGCTAACAAAGGTAACCCAGCATTTGGTCGTACCCTTGCCGTTTTATTCTCAGTTTGTGCGGTCGGCGGTGCTTTGGGTGGCGGTAACATGTTCCAGGCTAACCAGGCGTTCAAACAAGTTGTTGGCGTTACCGGTGGCGACATGTCTTTCTTCGCGGATAAAGGCTGGTTGTTTGGTCTTATCATGGCGGTTATCGTTGGTGTGGTAATCATCGGCGGTATCAAGTCAATCGCGAAAGTGACTGAGAAAGTCGTTCCTTTCATGGCGATTGTTTACGTTGGTGCAGCTCTGATTATCATCCTGATGCACATCGACCAAGTAGGTGCAGCATTCGGCGCAATCTTTAACGGTGCATTCACTGGTGAAGGTGTCGCGGGTGGTGTTATCGGTGCCATGATTCAGGGCTTCAAACGAGCCGCGTTCTCGAACGAAGCGGGTGTTGGTTCGGCGGCAATCGCTCACTCAGCAGTAAAAACCAAAGAACACATGTCTGAAGGTTTCGTATCTCTGCTGGAACCGTTCATCGATACCGTTGTTATCTGTACCATGACTGCTCTGGTTATTATCATTACCGGCCAGCTGTATGAAGGTCAGGAGCTGAGCGGTGTTGCACTGACGTCAGCAGCATTTGAAGCATCACTGTCTTGGTTCCCTCTGGTTCTTGCGGTTGCAGTTGTACTGTTCGCGTTCTCAACCATGATTTCTTGGTCTTACTACGGCCTGAAAGCTTGGACTTACCTGTTCGGTGAGAGCAAGCGTGCAGAGATGATTTTCAAAATCATGTTCTGCTGCTTCGTTGTTATTGGTGCATCGATGAACCTGGGTCCAGTTATCGACTTCTCTGATGCAATGATCTTCGCAATGGCTCTGGTTAACATCGTCGGTCTGTACCGTCTGGTTCCAGAAATCAAAGCGGACATGAACGATTACCTAGCGCGTCTGGAAAGCGGTGCTATCCAACGCTACAAAGGCTAATCGCACAGCCCCTCTTGCATAACAAAAAAGAGATGCCATTTGGCATCTCTTTTTTATGTCTTTCTGGAAGGAAAATTAACCACCGGCCAGTTTGACTGTGTGACCTTTCTTCTCAAGGTACGCTTTGATTTGGTCGCGCTTGTCACCCTGAATTTCAATCACGCCATCTTTTACGGCACCGCCACAACCACAAACTTTCTTTAGCTCAGCGGCGACCAGTTTCAGCGCGGCATCATCAATGTCCAACCCTGTCACCAGACAAACCCCTTTGCCCTTGCGGCCTTTGGTTTGACGCTGAATCCGAACGATCCCGTCGCCTTTATCACGAACTGGCGCCTGCTTTTCTTCCTTAATACGCCCGGAATCGGTTGAATACACCAGGCGGCTGTTATCGTCTCTCATATTTCACTCTTTGACGCTTGTTGATAGCGACAATGCTATCAAAACTGGCGCTATCAGAATACGTTAACGACGGAATTAGCGTGAAAGCGCATTTTGGTCGATAAACTGCTTAATCTTCGGTAAAGGACCTTTCAGAAGTTGCCCTCGAACCAGAATGTACCAAAGCCCTGGTTGTTTATCGTCACTCATAATCTGAATGCCTTTGTACATTTCCGTTGAAGGCCCCTGAGCAGAACGAAAAGTCTGTCGCCCAAATTCAGAGGGTTTTCGGAAAATCCTCGTGTCGCACCACCAGTCAATACACTGTTTTACGCCCAGCATCGTTCCGGACACCGTTCTTCCTGCGACAATTGACGTATAAACATCGTCCTTACATTCAATAGTATGACCACGATGAGAATATCGCTTTTTCATTCGCTACCTGTTCTATGGATTGCTTACCCATTGACTTAACCGCCAAGGATCAGGCAGTTAGAAGAAAATTGAGTATAAATTTGTTATCGGGGCGATTTTAATGAAAAAGAATGGATAGTTCGACAATTAACGTGATATCTGCCTAAGATTTATCGTCTTAAACACGATTCGATAAATGGTTGGCAACAAAAGCATTAAGACTTGATAACGAGCTTTTTGTCGATAAAATTTTTCAACGCAGGAAGAGACCCTTTCAAGAGTTTTCCCCTGACCATCATGTACCAGCCCTTTTCATCTACTGGGCTGTCATTCATGATTTGAATGCCTTTGTACTCTTCCGTCTTCTTCTCTTTGGGCGCACTGAATTCTTGTTTTTCGAATTCATCCGGCATACAAACAACGTTGGTTTCACACCACCAATCAATAGACTGTTTAACACCCAGCAAAGTACCGGTCACACGCTTGCCACCTAAACGGGCACTGTATTGTTGTGTCTTTTCATCATCCAGCTCGATGTTGTATCCACGATGATATAAGCGCTTTCTCATCGACTCTCTCCTCTTGGAGCAAAATCCAAGCGCTTGCTACCTTCTTGTAGAACCCGTCTTGGATACAAATTAAAGAATGATATGAAACAAACCACGTTTCACTATGTAAATTAGACCAAAATAACGTTAACAACCAAATTTCTGACTTTGTTAGACTAGAAATACTGACAATTCTTCATGAGTTTATGTGATCAGTCGCGCTTTCCATATCGCCTTACGAATGAAATAATTGAATCAGAAAACTCTAGTTATAGTGCATTAAAGTGAAAAAAATAGACCCTATTTCTGACCCGGTAACAGCCAAAAACAGCATCTCCCTATTTAAACAAGGAGATGTGCCTTTAGAAGATTGGCAGGCTTTGACACTCGGGTTGTATAGCAAGAATTCACTACTCAGTTTTCAAAACGATTGGCAGGTATTTATTGAATATTGCCGAGAGGTAAATGTTTCCCCCCTGCCCGCTGCCGTCACTGCTGTTCGTCGCTTTGTGGAGAGCAAAGCCACAACGCGTAAAGCATCCAGCATTAAGCGCTATATCATTACGATTTCAATGTTGCATCGCATCCATGCGCTTTCTGATCCAACTCGTCACAGAGAAGTGCGTTTTACGCTCAATAAACTTTACCAAGAGAAAGCAGACGAAGCCGGTCAAGCCAACGCTTTTCATTACCATCATCTTCAATCGCTACATTCAAGACTTAGCAACAGTGATCGGCTCAAAGATATCCGGGACTTACTCATTTGGACCCTATGCTTCGAATGCATGTTAAAACGAAGCGAACTGGCTGCTATCCAATATGACGACATTGAGAAAACCGACCTCGGTTATACGCTCCGCATTTCAGATAGCGTCATGGAGCTTTCTTCGGAAGCTTCGGCTTTGATTGAACAATGGTTTGAAATGACGGCGATATCGGAAGGCCCATTGCTGCGCCGAATCAATAAACACCAACAGCTTGGTGATGCACCCATGGATCACTCATCGATTTATCGTGTTTTCAGGCGCGCAGCCGAAGAGTTAGGTGTTCAAGGTACATTGACGTTTTCGGGTCAATCACCGCGGGTTGGCGCGAGTCAGGATTTGTCAGATTCAGGTCTGACTATCAAAGAGATTCAACAACAGGGCAGATGGAAAAGCCCCGCCATGCCAGCTCAATATGTGGGAAATAAGCAGGCTCGTGACGAGGCAATGGATAAGTTTAAACGTAAGCTGGATAAAGATTAGGAGCCGTTGGCTTTAGCCGACGTTAACTCCCGAGCGAATGCAGCTAGCCAAATACTCAGAGAACGGATGACCATTGTGCTCAACGAGTTTTGGGAACATGGAAATCGGCGTCATACCAGGGAAGGTGTTGATTTCATTCAACAGCACCTCACCCTCTGGCGTCAGGAAGAAATCGATACGCGACAAATCTTTGAGCTTCAGGTGAACAAACGCTTTCTCAGCGTATTCGCGCATTTTCTCAACTTGATCTTCCGTTAGATTTTCCGGCTCTACGGTCGTTTGGCTGTGGCTTCCCGCACTGTATTTCTCGTCATAGGTATAGAAAGTGTCCTCAGGACAAGCAATCTCACCTGGACGCGTGACAACGACTTCACCGTTATAGTGGTACGCCGCAATTTCCAATTCTCGTGGACGAACGGCTTTCTCAACCAGTACCTGATTGGAGTAGCCAAATGCGCCTTCGACAGATTCTCGCACGGCTTTTTTATCCGTCACTTTATAGCAACCAACAGAAGAGCCCTGACACGCAGCTTTAACGAATATCGCACCCCAACGCTCAAAAGCCTCTTCCGCTTTTTGAATGCTTTCTTCGTTGTTGTCAGTTAGGAAAACATAGGGAGTATTGGGTATGCCAATCGCATCAAACCACAATTTTGAAGTGATCTTATTGAAGCAAACGTTGCTGGCTGACGAATCGCAGCCCATGTATGGCACACCTGCAAGTTCAAACAAGGACTGGATATCTCCCGTTTCGCCAGGAAAGCCGTGAATACAAGGGACGGCATAATCGATATTAATGATCTCGTCACCGACTTTGAGGGTTTTATCCAGATTCAGTCGGCAATCTTGTCCTTGGCCGTCTTTCCAGCCTTCCTCTTTGGTGATTTCAACGCGAATAACTGAAACGGATGGCAGCTTTTTTAATTCAGATTCCAGATAGTTTGCTGACACCATCGATACTTCATGTTCAGCGCTACCGCCACCACACAGCAACAATACTTGAGTTGGTTTCATGACCATTCCTACTTCGCCCTGATAATTCGTTCAGGGATAAAAAATCCAATCGCACAATCCGTGAGGCAACTACAATACCCAAACACATTCGCGCTTTCACTCAATCAAACGCAAATAACTGACAATTTTTGCGTGATCGCGCAAAAACCCGTCGACCACTGGCTGAGAAGCCAACGTTTTGTCTCGATTGCTTTTTAAAGGCGACAAAAAAGAGAGCATTAGCTCTCTTTTCTGTGAATCACTACTCCGATACCGCCATTCAGTTCAAACGCTTAACTTCAGGGTTCGCAGACGATTTAATCGAAGCAAAGGAACGGATAAACGGCCCATATTGCTTGATATCATTCGGCAGTGCCTTTAACGCATTTTGTGCCTCAGATTTCGAATTAAATTCGCCATAAAGTAAGGTGTACCAAGGTAAGCCATCAACCATCTTTTTATTTGACCAGACCGGCTTATCGGAAGGCAATTTGTTCATGTACTCACTGAAGCCTTTGTTATGACTCAGTGCAATCACTTGAATGGTGTACGTGGATGACGCTGCAGCAGGTTTTTTCACCGGCTTTGGTGTCGGTTTAGGTTTCTTCTGAGCCGTCATAACTGGTTTTGGCGCTGGCGCTTTAGGTTTCTTAGCTGCTACCGGTTTTGGCTTAGGTTTCGTCATTTCTGGTTTTGAAGCTGGTGCCATAGTGTCAGTCACTGGCATGACTTCTTCTTCCGAAGACTGGGTCAAAATCTGTGTGGTACTGGTTCCACCAGCACAACCAGCAAGCACAAGTGTGAAAGCGATCGAAAGGATTTTCTTCATGAATATTCTACTTTTAGGAGCCACTGCCTTTATTCTGTACCCACCCTGCCATTCATTCAACTTAAACCAAGCGCACTCTGATAAGTATCTGCCACATGTCACACATCATTTTGCCTTTATGGGCAATCGCGCGATGCTTTTCGTTACGGATCACAGCCACGCTAACCGATTGAATCATAGTGCCGTGAAAAACAGTAAACTGTCTACGGGTTACCAAGTCGGAGAGCGAAATGACCAGCCTGGATACGCTGTTTAAACCAAAATCAATTGCCGTTATCGGCGCTTCTGACACACAGGGACGCGCAGGTAACGTGATTATTCGCAACTTACAGTCTGGTGCTTTCCAAGGGCCAATCATGCCAGTTACCCCCAAATATCAGGCTGTGGCGGGAATCCTTGCTTATCCAACTGTTGAAGCTCTGCCTCTGGTCCCTGATCTCGCCATTCTCTGCACACAGGCTTCTCGCAACAGCGAACTCATTCGCCAGTTAGGCGAAAAAGGCGTCAAGGTGGCTATTATTCTGGCTGCCGGCATGAAAAAGACCAAAGCAGAAGACGGTCGCAGCGAATTTGAAGTGATGAGAGACATCGCCTCTCAATACGCGATGCGGGTGATTGGCCCGAATAGCCTCGGATTGATCCTGCCTTGGTTGAACCTGAACGCGTCATTCTCTCCCATCCCCGCTAACCGCGGGAATATCGCGTTTGTTTCACAGTCCGCGGCGGTATGCACCACCATTTTGGATTGGGCGCGCAACCGCCGAATTGGCTTTTCTACGTTTATTTCTTTAGGGGAAGCCAGTGACATCGACTTTCCCGAACTGCTCGATTATCTGAGCCGCGAAAGTAAAACTGACGCCATTCTTTTGTATATCGACAATATTCAAGATGCCCGCGCCTTTATCTCCGCAGCAAGAGCGGCTTCCCGTAACCGTCGTGTTTTGGTTCTAAAAAGTGGGCGTACGCCGGAAGGTGCATCGCTTCTTCCTCACTTGCAGGAGAATGAAATAGGGCTCGATGGCGCATACGATGCTGCGATTCGACGTTCCGGTATGCTGCGTGTGCGCACCACGCACGAATTGTTTGCGGCTGTAGAAACTCTTTCGCACTCTGTGCCACTGCGTGGTGAGCGATTAGCGATTATTTCCAACGGAGGCGGCCCTGCGGTGATGGCCGTTGATACCTTGTTGGAAATGGGTGGCAAACTGGCTGTACTGAGTGAAGAAACCAAAGCCAAGCTGGATGCCATCCTTCCTGCAAGTTGGTCTCAGTGTAACCCTGTCGATATCGTGGGTGATGCGGACACGGAGCGCTACAAGAAGGTCACTGAAATACTGTTAGAGAGTGATGAAGCCGATGCACTGCTGATTCTTCATTCTCCCTCTGTGACTGCGCCTGGCTTAAAAACAGCAAAAGCACTGGCAGACATGCTGAAAAAGTCTCAACGAGCAAAGCGCTTCAATATTCTCACTAACTGGCAAGGTGAAAGTGATGATGCCACCGTAGCACGACTCGCTTTCGCCCACGCAGGCTTCCCGGCTTACCGCACACCAGAAAGTGCTGTTACCGCATTCATGCACTTGGTTGAGTACAGAAGAAACCAGAAGCAATTAATGGAAACACCAACCTCTATCGGCCAAATAGATTATGACGTTGAAGGTGGGAAAGCGCTTATTGAGCAGGCACTGGAAGAAAATCTGCGCACCTTAACCACCCATGAAGCCCGTCCTTTCCTTTCAAAATACGGTATTAACGTGATGGCAACCTGGTTGGCATCTGATGCTGCTGAAGCCGCGCAAATCACTGAACAGGTCGGTTATCCTGTCGCGGTTAAACTTCGTTCACCTGACATCGCTCATAAGTCCGATGTAAATGGCGTGATGCTAGATTTAAACAACGCCATCGAAGTGGCTAATGCAGCACAGCTAATGTTGAACCGAGTCAGCATGACCTACCCAACGGCAAGAATTGAAGGCCTGCAAATCCAAAGCATGGCTAACCGCGCGGGCTCACAGGAACTTCGCGTTTGTGTTCGCCATGATCCCGTTTTCGGCCCAGTGATTCTATTGGGTGAAGGCGGTTCCGAGTGGGATGTAAACCGAGATGCTGCAGTAGCCATTCCACCACTCAACATGGCGCTTGCAAGGTATTTGGTTATTGGTGCCATTAAGAGTGGAAAGCTACGTCAACGCGGCCATCCGTACAATTTAGATGTGAATGCGCTTTGCCATTTTCTCGTGACACTGTCACAGATGTTGATTGATTTTCCTGAAATCACAGAACTTGATATCCACCCATTACTCGTGACCGGCGACAGCTTCACTGTGTTGGATGCTTCTATCAAGCTGAGCCCTTTTGATGGCGATGGCAGCACACGACTGGCGATTCGCCCATATCCGAAAGAGCTGGAAGAACGTGCTGAACTGAAAGATGGCCGAGCCATTCTGTTACGTCCTATTCTTCCCGAAGACGAACCTAACCATAAGTCTTTTATCGAGCATGTCTCTGTTGAAGATCTCTACAAGCGTTTTTTCTCCGATGTGGGCGAGTTGAACCACGAAGCCTTGGCGAATCTGACGCAAATTGATTACGACCGAGAAATGGCCTTTGTCGCCGTTCACCGTTTGGATGATGGAAGCGATGAAATTCTGGGCGTTGTCCGGGCGCTTGCTAACCCAGACCACACAGATGCTGAGTTTGCCGTGTTGGTTCGTTCTGATCTTAAAGGAATGGGCCTAGGCCGTATTTTGATGGAGAAGGTGATCAGCTATGGCCGAGTGAGTGGCATCAAACGTTTCAACGGTATGACCATGCCATCAAACTCCGGAATGATTGCACTGGCTCAGAAAGTGGGCTTTGAGATTGACGTGCAATTGCAAGACGGCATCGTCGAGATGGACATGGCACTATAAGCACTTCCGGAACAAACAGTCAAAACCAAAAAAGCCGCATAATGCGGCTTTTTGTTATCTCAATAGTCCATCTCAGGCAGGTAAGGTGTAATCCACCACAATGATGTCTTCAATGTGTGGAACAAACACTTCTTTCAACGCCTCGTGTTCAGGGTGAAACAAATAATTCTGTCGCCCTTCTTCATCAGCAAAGGTCATGAAGACAACATGGGTATAACCTTCGTTTTTCCCTTCTGGGCTGTCATTCTCCCCCCATTCAACAGAGACGACGCCTTCAACACGTTCGGGCATAGACATAAACTCTTCGCGGATTTCTTCGTGATCGGCTTCATTAGAAGTCGGTTTGAATTTTACCAACAGCAAGTGTCTGATCATGAGGTGCTCCATGCAGTGATTTAAAGGCGATTTCCATTGAGGTGAAAGAAAACCTCAAGTCCTGTTTATCCTACTTTCTCTGACGGGATTGGCTGAATCACTTTTAGTAATCGCGGAATTTCGCGGATCATCCAGCTCTTCGCATTTCCCATACGGTTGCGTTTCCAAGCCATTACCCAATAGAGCTTGTAAGGTTCGCTACCTTTGATGACTTTCAAGCGCCGTTCTTCAATATCTTTATTCACCCACCAGTCTGGCATGGTTCCGATACCATAACCGTCCAGAATAGCGTGGTATTTCTCCGTCATCGAAGAAACCGTTAGGCGTGGCTGTTCATCTAGGATATTGAACGTATACGTCTTGGCATTTCGCGCAGAATCAGCAACCGAAATACTGCGATAAAGCCGACGAACATCCGCATCATAAGGATTGGCATGACGGTGAATAGGATGATTAGCTGCCGCTACCCAATAACCATCTGAAAAGCCGATTTCCTGCATTTTAATACCTGGCGGCGCAGCAGGCGGTTTGGGGCTAATGAGAATATCCGTGCGGTCTTCTTCCAGAGATTCCCAGGCACCGGCGAGGATTTCTTCCTGTAAACGAACACGCGTGCTGGCCTCTCTACCCAACTTATCCACCAGCGGGAAAAAGTGTCTCGCAGTGAGTAAGCCATCAAATGCAATGGTGATATCCAACTCCCAACCATGAGCCAGAGACTTAGCATCCGCCACCAATTCATCGGCGGCATTCATCAGGATCCTGCCTCTTTCAAGCAGCAATTTCCCTGCATCGGTGAAAATCGCTTTGTGACCGGAACGGTCGAAGATCACCAAATCCAGCTCCTGTTCGAGCTTTTGAACCTGATAACTTAAAGAGGAAGGCGCGCGATTAAGAGAATCAGCGGCAGCCGCAAAGCTTCCTTTGCGGTCGATTGCATCCAGTACTTGAAGAGCTTCGAAAGATAGCATGGGTTAATTCGTTCCTTGTTCTAGTTCCAAAGCCATTTTTGATGTCGTTTCGGGCTTAGGTCTTTATATGACCCGATAAGAGTCATTTTGTATTCGTTTCGGGATACACCAAAAATTATGACTATTTCAAATGTGTCACAATCAGCTGATAGAAAACAGAAAAATCTTCTACATCAGTAAATCCGTGAAACACACACCTCCACTCGCTCGTTATGTGTCTTAGGCTTAATAAAGAGGTGATTATGAAGTTAGACCGCATTGAGATTTCTGGTTTCAGAGGCATTCGCCGCCTGTCTTTAAGTCTTGATGAGCTTACCGTGCTCATCGGCGAAAATGCTTGGGGTAAAAGCTCACTCTTAGACGCTCTTTCCCTTTGTTTACCCTCATCAGGTGAGCATTACGAATTTGTTCGCTCTGATTTCCATATTGACCATACGCTTGGCAACGCGCAAACCAACCAAATCCAGATCATTTTTCGTTGGATTGAGACCTTTTCCGGTGAGCATAGAGCACGCCGTTACCGCCAGTTTAATGAAGTATGGAACGGGAGTGATGACAATGGACTTCGCCGACTAGACTTCCACATTAATGCGCTTCACGTTGACGGCAAAATCACCATTTCCCGCGACTTTCTCGATGAGCAAGGGAAGGTCATTGAGACCCCAAACAGTGAAGCCCTCGCCCGTAAGCTGATTCTTTTGCATCCTATTATCCGTATTCAGGATGCACGTCGTTTGCGCGACAGCGACCTTGATTTGAATGGCAACAAAACCAGGCTGGAAAAACGGCTGGAAAATACGGTTAAACGACTGCAGCAGAAACCCGGTCACGTGAATAAAGGCGAAGTCCGCAGCGGCTTGAAGGCCATGCGGACCTTGCTTGACCATTACTTTGCGTTTGACAGCCACAACCGCTCACCCGCGGAAATCGAACCTTCCCGACACCTGAACATGCGTGCGAATTATGTGCATCCACTTGAGATGGTGGCCAATAACACCTCTAATCACAGTCGTCTTTTGTTAATGGGTTTGCTAAGTACTTTCGTTCGTGCCCGTGGGCCAAAACAGCTAAAAGCCAACGCGCGTCCTATTGTGATCTTCGAAGATCCGGAAAGTCGACTACATCCAACCCTGCTTAATCAGGCGTGGCGACTTATCAGCATCATGCCAATGCAGAAAATCCTGACCACCAACAGTGGTGATTTACTATCTGCAGTGCCACTCAACAGTATTCGACGTTTGGAACGTGGCGCGACACAAACAGAATCCCATCAAGTTCCACCGAATCGTTTAAGCAAAGACGAAGAACGTAGAGTGTCTTTTCATGTCCGTTTTCACCGCCCAAGCGCCCTATTCGCTCGATGTTGGCTTCTGGTAGAAGGTGAAACAGAAGTTTGGCTGTTCAATGAGATGGCACGCATTCAAGGCTATGACTTAGCGGCGGAAGGTGTCCAACTGATAGAGTTTGCTCAGAGTGGCTTGAAACCCCTTATCAAACTCGCGATTGCTTTGGGCATGGAATGGCATGTGATTGCAGACGGTGACATGGCAGGCCAAAAATATGCCCACACAGCGCGGAGCAAACTAGACGGGGAAAAGGAAAAGCACCGACTGACTGTGCTTCCAGACAGAGACATCGAGCATTACCTGTTTAACCACGGATACGAACCACTGTTCCGGGAAATGGCGCACATTGAAGGTAATACCTACATTGCTCCTAAGAAAATCATTGCGCGTGCATTGAAAAAGTACGCCAAACCAGATGCCGCATTAGCCATCATCGAATACACGGAGCAACATTTAGAAGATGATATCCCGCTGCTTCTGAGATGGATAGTGCAGCGGGTGGTGAGTATGGCGCGGGGAGCGGGTTAATCCTGCTTTTCGAAGAAAATGGAGATCCTTCCTACCTCAATACCAAACTTCTTCATTGAGGTTAAGTTGAAAGCACGCTTTTCGTCCTGACGGTAAAGCCAGTCGTCGAGTGTCAGCACATAACTACTGTCGCCGACTTCCACACTGAGATCGTAAACCCAGTTCAGGGCATTGCCAGATTCACTTCCCGTCGCGATTCCCACGACATCATCCGCCGTGCCTTCGTAGCTGCCGTCTTCGAGCCGAGTAATAGTCCATATCCGTTTTTGTTTTTCACCATCATCAAAAATAAAGTCTTCATCCAAGGTGATCTTGCTACCTTCAACGGTGCCGACAATGCTGACTTCAAAACGACGGGTTTGCTTCCCGGTATAATCCTGCACCATTCCCCAAGCCAAGGTCTCTCCTTCAAAATACTCAAACAGATTAAAGGCGGGACTCGTCGCTTTGTAATCTTCTAACGACGCTGAACAACCAACCAATGCGGTGATCAATGCAAAAGCAGCGATGAGTTTCTTCACTCAGTATTTCCTCCAATTAAAGCAAGACGAAGTGATGGGTAGGCAGTGGCTGGTGATAGCCAAATCGCGGAAAAAGCGTTAGCGAGATTGGCATTGTTCAGGGTGCCTGTTGGCTCTGCTTTTCCTTGTTTGGGTTGATAGAAAAACTGGCCTTTGTCCTGGGAAAGCACGTAGATCAATCTGTCTCCCTCTTTGACGTCTGGCCATACGCCCTCCATGTTCGGCAACCATGCTTCAATTTGCTGTTGACTGAATCCAAGGTGCTCCCACTGTTCTACTGTTGCATCGAGAAGATCGTCCGCATCAATGTCACGGCTGTATGTAATAACAAGCGCGAGCGGATCACCATTGGCTGGTTCGAACTGACCACTCGGCGTGCGGAGTTCGCTGTCATAGATTTTCCAGAAGCCCCAAGTCAGAGATGCCGCGCCAACAGGTTTCCACCAAGCCCAATCTTCTGAGGTTTGCATGCCTGTGGGGCTGGCTGAGATTGATGCAGACAGCGTGAACGCTAAGAGGAATGCAGAAAAAAGTGCCGTTACTCTTTTTCGGCCAGCGATTTTTCTGTCATGGAAAGATGTGATTTTGAACATGTCTCCCCCTTCCCTGAAAGACGTTTTAAGATGACAAGGAATACAACACTGTAGATGAACCAAGCTGCAGCTAGGACAAGGGCAGTGTTTACAAGCGTCATAGAGAACTCAACCGCGCCAAGGCGCTCTCCTCCTAAGCAGCTCCCTGCACCGCCGACTGCACCAACAATGGCTAGTAGCCAGAGCGGCTTTTCCATCAGCCAATCACGAACCAGCCAGATGTACGTTCCAAATCCTGCCCAAAGGAACCCAAGCCATAGAGGCATGTAGGAGGTGTCGAAATTCAACACTTGTAAGTGGGTTAATACGCTGTCGCCAGCCACACCGATCAGCGTAAAAAGCGGTGTCGCAAACAACACGCCTCTATCAAGCAACACAGCACCGATAAGGGAAAGCACCAGGAAAGGAAGCATACTGTTTTGACCCAGCACAGCAGCGAACCAGTAGGCATTGAACGCCAGTGATATCAAGACAACTCGCATGCTTCCTCCTTAGTTACATCGGGATTAATCACGCCAATCAGGACGGCTTAGCACCAGCTGGACAGTGCTGATGGTACGTTCTCTGAACCCGCCTTCGCAGTAGCAGAAGTAATAACGCCACAAACGCGCGAAACGCTCGTCATAACCCAATTCGGCCAGCTCTGTCAGGTTGTCGTTGAAGCGCTGGTGCCACTCTTCAAGGGTCTTGGCATAATCCAGGCCAATGTCCTTCAAGTCACGCACCACAAGGTCACTCTGGCGCGTAAATTGGTCCAGCAACACGCTAACGGAAGGCAGGAAACCACCAGGGAAAATATGCTTTTGAATAAAGTCCACATTGCTGCTGTAGTGCTCGTAACGTTGGTCAGCAATGGTGATCGCCTGAATGGCCATCAGACCATTTGGCTTTAATAGAGATTCACACTTTTTGATGTAGGTCGTCAGGAACTGTTTGCCTACCGCTTCGATCATTTCAATGGAAACAAGCTTGTCGTATTGTCCTTCCAAATCACGATAATCTTCTTTCAGTAGCGTGATCCTATCGCTTAACCCCTCTTGCTCGACGCGACTTTTCGCCCACTCATATTGCTCGTTGGAAATCGTCGTTGTTGTCACGCGGCAGCCGTAATGTTTAGCCGCGTGAATAGCCATACCGCCCCAGCCGGTACCTATTTCTAAGAGGTGGTCAGAAGGCGTCAGTTTGAGCTGTCGGCACAAACGATCCATTTTGAGGAACTGAGCGCGTTCTAGCGTATCGGTGTCACTCTCATAAATACCGCTGGAATAAAGCATCTCCTGATCCAGGAAACGTTCGTAAAGATCGTTACCCAAATCGTAATGCGCAGAGATATTAGAACGCGAGTTCTCTTTGGTATTGCGATTTTTCCAATGCGCAAATTTGGTAGCAATATTGGCAATCCATCCCACTTTGCTTTCTAGTCGATCCAAAGCTGGCAGGTTTCTGCACACAGCACGGATGACAGCGGTTAAATCGGGAGAGTCCCACCAACCATCGATATATGCCTCGGCTGCGCCAATACTGCCGCCTGTCAGCACACGACGGTAAAATCCTGGGTGGCGGATAATCACTTCTGCAGGAAGATCAGCATTAGGATCACCCAGCTTTTGAGTCTGCCCGTCGAAATCGACCAAGGTCAATGAAGCGCCTTCAAGGTAGCCAAACGTGGAAACCAACATGCTTCTTGCGAAGGTATCCTTCTTCGTGACTGGCCAGGCTGATGATTCGATATTGCTTGAATACATAATTACTCCTTTGCCTGTTCAGGATGACCGTAAAATGGCGCGCCTTTTATCCAGAGTTTTAGCGCTTGCCAGTAGATCGAAAACACGACCTTTACCGTCATCACGGGCGTTTTAGCGATAAGGTTGGTGAGCTCAGACGAAGTGAATGGCTTCTTCGACATGGCGAGTGTGGCGTCAAACTCCCGCCCTTCCCGATGCGTTTCGAGATGAACAAAGGCTGTTTTATCAACAGGACGCAGCTTCCAAACGTACTTTTGATCTATCGGGTTAAAGGGAGAGACGTGAAATGCCTTATTGTTCTCCCAATGTCTACCCGCAGGAACCGCGTAGTAATGTCGCTGGTTCCACGGCGTATTGCTGACTTCTGCAAGCATATAAGTCCAACGATCTTCCTCGTCATAGAGGTAGTAGAAATTCACTGGGCTGAAATACAAGCCGAAGTATCGGAGATGGCAAAGCGCTAATACCTTGCCGTTGTAGCGTTTCCCGGTCAGCGTGTAGATTTTGTCTTGAACCGCTTTCTTCGTATCCTCCCGACCTTCCATGTAGTCAGGCCTGTGAAACGACGCCATTCCCCACTTTTTGGTTGTGAAACCTCTTACCGATTTAGTGAGCGAGTCGACTTCATCCAAATCAATCATGGGCATAAACATCGGGTACGAAAATACATGCTCTACCGGCGTAAATCGGCGGTGCCGAACGCTGCCGACGAACAGGCCGCTGAGCGAATCACCACTCATGACGCACTCCGTAGCGGCATTGGCTCAACATTGCTGTTAATGCCTGCCACAACGTCGAGTGCGCTTCGAACGCCATCTTCATGGAATCCGTTGTACCAGTATGCGCCGCAGAACCAGGTGTTATTTACACCGGAAACCAGTTCGCGTTTTTTCTGTGCCGCGATACATTTCTGGTCAAACACCGGATGGGCGTATACGAACTTTCTCAGGATCTTGGATTCGTCTATGTGATCGGTTTGGTTGAGCGTCACGCAGAAGGTTTCAGGAGACTTGATGCCCTGAAGGATATTCATGTTGTAGGTCAGCGCAGCGGCGCGGGATTCGCGTCCGTCATTCTTGCCGAGATGATAGTTCCAGCTCGCCCATGCGGCTTTACGCTCTGGCAGCATTTTTTCATCGGTATGCAGAACAACATCGTTGTCCTGGTAATCGATGTCTCCAAGCACCTCCGTTTCGTGTTGGCTTGGGTCAGCCAGAAGTGCAAGCGCCTGATCACTGTGGCAGGCGAAAATGACTTTATCGAAGTACTCTTCACCCTTTTCAGACTCAACAACGACATGGTCAGGGTATCGAATCACCTGTTTTACTCGGGCATTGAGACGAATGCTATCTTCAAAAGCAGGCACCATCTTACGCACGTACTCTCGAGAGCCTCCTGGGATGACATACCATTGCGGGCGGTTTGCTACTTCCAGCAAGCCGTGGTTGGCAAAAAAGCGCAGGAAAAACTTCAATGGGAAAGCTCGCATATCAGACAGCGTCGATGACCAGATCGCAGCACCCATAGGCAGGATGTAGTTCTGGCAGAAATACTCACTGAAATTGCGATGGGTCAGAAAGTCTCCCAGCGTCTGCTCAATTAGCGGATCACCATGGGTAGAAAGCGCATAAGCTTCACGCGCCTCTTTATTGAACCGCAGGATTTCAGAGATGAACTTATAGAACTGCGGGTTAAAAAGATTCCGTTTCTGGGCAAACAGCGAAGCCACGCTATGGCCGTTATATTCGAGGCCATTATCATCATTGTGGACGCTAAAGCTCATTTCGGTTTCTTGCGCACCGATGCCGATGTCCGCCATCAAGCGCTGAAAATTTGGGTAAGTACGATCGTTGAAAACAATAAAGCCGGTATCAATGGCATAGTGACCGCTGGCGACTTCGACATCTACTGTTGCGGTATGTCCACCGATGTAGTCGTTGTATTCAAACAGCGTGATGTCATGTTCTTTATGCAGGTAGTGCGCACACGTCAGGCCAGAAATGCCTGAGCCGATAATTGCAATTTTCATTATGCTTTCCTTGTTATTTTTCTTACCAGCGCGAGTTGCATTGCCATTGGAAGTGAAGAAAGAAATTTTAGGAAGTAACTGAACTTCTTCGGAAAGTGCACTTCTACTTTCTTTTTGGCCAACCCATGCCGAATGGATTCTGACGCTTCTTCTGGCGTCACCAGCATAGGCATATCGAAGTCGTTCTTATCGGTGAGCGGCGTTTTCACGAAACCTGGCGATATAAGTGACACCGTCACTCCTTTGTTTTCTAAGTCTACCGAGAGAGAGCGTGCAAGATAGGAAATTGCCGCTTTGGATGCGCCGTATGCTTCTGCTCTGGGAAGACCAAGATACGCAGCGGTTGAGCCCATGAGAGCTAAATGGGTGCCTTGTTGGAAGTTGCTCTGAAGCGCTTCTATACAATTCAGTACGCCAAACAAATTGATGTCGAAAACGCGTCTAAACAGCGATACGTCAACTTCACCATGGTCAATATACTCACAGGTGCCAGCATTCAGGATAATGAGATCAAAAGGCGTTTCGTTTTGCATTAACGCCTGTTTAGTGGCCGATGAGTCTGTGGCGTCAAAACTCAAGACGGTGACGTTGTCACGCCCTTTTGACCAGGAAAGCAAAGCAATCACGTTTCTGCCACATGCCGTGACATCCCAGCCATCAGCGGAGTAGTCTTTTGCTAGTTGCAAACCAATACCTGATGTTGCCCCTGTAATGAGTACACGTTTCATTGGCCCAGTCTCTTTTTGATCATTTTGACGGCAGAGCCAAGTACAGGTAACGCTTCGTACAGCATTTCACCCAAATCGAAATAGTCGCGGTGCACAACCACACGCCCTTCTTTCAATACCAGCCGAGTACATCCTTTCACTGCGCGCTCAGCACCGCCTTCCAGCTTTGGGTGAGATAACGTCATGGTCCAGCTGATGAAGGCGACGTCACCATTTACAGCATGGTCATGAATATCAAATCGACAGTCAGTGACATTGGTGTACATGGATTCGAAATACCGTGAAAGATTGTCGTACCCTTCAATGCGGTGAGCGGGATCTTCAAACACAACATCTTCGCTGTAAATCTCATCCAAGGAGTTCAGGTTGTCCTTGCGTAGAGATGTGTAGACAGAAATGAATCTGTCTAGTGTATCGCTTTGTGATGTGGCTGCTGTTTGCATCATGATTCTGCCCTGTGCGTGTTCTGATAGCTCTTCGCCATCTCGAACATTTGGATGGCTCTCTCTCTTGCCAATTTGTGGTCAACGACCGGCTTCGGATAGGAGAGCTCAATACCATTTTTCTCTGCCCAAACATGGGGTTCGTGAAGCGCCTTGTCTGGAACAGACTCCAGTTCTTTCAACCATCTACGGATGAAACGCACATTAGGATCAAATTTTTTACTTTGAGCGGTGGGATTAAACACACGAAAATAAGGTTGGGCATCGGTACCTACTGATGCAGACCACTGCCAACCACCGTTATTTGCGGCAAAATCGCCATCAATCAGCTTGGACATGAAGTACTGCTCACCCCATCGCCAATCTATATGAAGGTCTTTAACCAGGAAGCTCGCCACGATCATACGAAGGCGGTTATGCATCCATCCTGTGTCTTTGAGTTGGCGCATAGCGGCATCCACAATAGGGAAACCCGTGCGGCCTTGTTTCCATCGTTCGAACAGCAGTTCATCGCGGTTCCATTCGATGGTTTCAGTCCAATCGAGGAATGCTTTGCCTTTGCTGATATCGGTATATGCTGCGACGATGTGCTGATAAAACTCCCGCCACACCAATTCTGACAGCCAAACATTGGCCCCTCCTGAGTCCTTATCAAAACAGCTCTGCTCTTCCACCAGCAATCGTGCTAAGCACTGACGTGGCGATACTGCGCCAATCGCAAGGTATGGAGACAGCTGACTGGTAGCAGGAACAGCTGGGAAATCTCGTGTGGTGTCATACTGATCCACACGATAGCGGCAGAAGTCTCGTAAGCGCTGAATGATGGCACTATCATCAATCGGCCAGCCTACAGAATCTCTTTGCGGATACCTGAAAGACACATTACTAGGCTGACGTAGAAGCGAGGACGTGAGCGCATTAGTTTGCACTGGTTCTGGCGCACTCAGTGGTGCTATGTTTTCCGCTCTTGCTCTGGCAATCCACGCCTTCTTGAACGGGGTAAATACACGATAGGTGTTGCCAGCACCGTTCGTGACCGTGCCAGGTGCAAAGATGCATTTGTAATCGAAGCGGTGAAGTTGGGTCCCTGTCAAGCTGAGCATGCCTGCAATCGAGTTATCACGATCAACTTCGTCAGACTCGTAATCCCGTGTGCAGTAGATATCGGCAATTTGATATTGCTGGCACAACTGCGCAAGGGAGTAATTGATGTCTTTATAAGTATCTACCGAACGCACCAACAGAGGGATTTTCAGCGCTTCCAATTCCTGTTGAAGCACCACTAAACGCCGACGGATTAAATCTGCCTGGATAGGAGCCAGACGATGCGAACGCCACTGAATTGGCGTTTCATAGTATATGGCAATCACAGGCTCACCACTGCGGCAGGCCTCGGTCAACGCGATGTTGTCCTTTATTCGGAGATCTCTCCTAAACCAAACCAGCTTCATCCTTACGCTCCCTCTACATGCTGTTATGTGGTCTATTGGCCAAGCCCATGCTTGCCATTGCGAGTTCTGGGTGAATCTTGGTGCATTCACCTGATACTTCTACCTGGAGATCAGCCGACATCATTAATTCGGCAATTTCCCTTTTCATCGCGGGCGTAAAGGCCTGATCGGAATGAATAACAAACCGTGAAACCCCTTTATCCACCATGCTTTTACCGAGGATGGACAACCCTGCACCCACACCACCAAGAGTAGTGACAGTGTAACCCTCAGACTGTAGCGCCAGCGCTTTCAGGTAAAAGCGGAAGCTTTGGTCCCGCGTAACACTGACAATCCAACACTTCTGTTTGCCCTTCACTTTCTTGTTCATATGCAAGCAGTGAACCAGTACGTTGTTCAGTTGCGCACGCCATATCTGTGCGCACAAGGCACCGGCTTCAGAGGTTTGTTTGTCAAACCAATCGGTTAACGGTTCGAACAGCTTCGATTCCAATACCTGAATGGGGTAGTTTTTGGTGAGCTCATAAAGCCTGGCTTCCAACGCTTTCACTTCGAAATTGGTCACCAGATTTTTTAACGTATCCCATTCCGGCAAATTTTGGACGTTCTCGACATGGTTCTCGTTTACCCCAAGCAACTCTTTCACTTGGCTGACTGGTACCCCTTTGTCTAACCAAGACAAAATCTCCTGAATGTGTTGAACATCCTGCTCAGAGTAGAGGCGATGCCCTTTGGGGGTGCGTTGCGGGGTGACCAAGCCATAGCGACGCTGCCAGGCACGAAGGGTGACGGAATTCACCCCGGTACGCTCTGACACTTCGCCGATAGACAACAGTTTCTTTTTAGAGTCCATAACGTAATCTCAAGCTATCCGGATAAGGATTCAGGTAGCTCTGTTGAGCCAGATAAGGATCCGGATTTTGGTTCAAGTGGTGATTAATGAGAGTAAGAGGCGCCAGCAACGGCATGGTCCCCCTTCGGTACGCATGAATGAGATCCGCCAGTTCCGCTTTCTGTTGCTTGTCGAGTGCGCGTTTGAAATAACCTTGCAGGTGCATCAACACATTGGTGTTGTTCTTGCGCGTCGCACGTTTCGTAATGGCTTGCATAAAGCGGGTTCGGTATTCAGCGTAAAAATCATTAATATCGTGGTTGGCAATGTCTGCGACGAACTTGCCCAGTTCTTTGTAGGCAGATGGCGAGTGCGCCATCAAAACGAGTTTGTAGCGTGAATGGAATTCAACAATTGCTCTACGGGAAAGTCCATCAGCCATCGAATCGTAGAAGTCTCGAAGGGCAAAGATGCGGAAAACAAAGTTTTCACGAAGTACAGGGTCATTAAGGCGACCATCTTCCTCGATAGGCAACCATGGCATGCGTTCTATCAATTGCTGGGTGTAAAGCCCTACCCCAATCTTTTCAGAAGCCACATAACCATTCTCACGGTATACCTTGACGCGTTCCATACCACAGGTTGGGGATTTTGCACAAACAACGTAACCGCAAAGCTCCATCCCCGCGAGGTGTTCGGCTTTCTTCTTACTGAAATCAACCATCTTCTCTGTATGGTCAGCATCTGCATCTTTGGTTTCCACCAAGCGCACACCAATAGGTTCACCACGATCCAACAGACGAATGGTAGGTCTTGGCACTGGCAGGCCAATGCCAACTTCAGGGCAGACAGGAACAAACTCTACAAAGGGTTCGAGTTCGCTCGCCACAAAATGACTTCGCTTATGTCCACTGTCGAAACGAACTTGATCGCCAATAACACAAGCACTCACTCCCAGTTTGATCGTCATAACGCTGTTCCTTAGTTATACATATTTTTATGTTTGTACAACTTAAGGATAAGAAAGGATCACTCTTGTACAATTATTTTTTTGTGTACAAGGTGATAAATTTGCGCCATGCAATAAAAAACGCCTCTCCTTGGTCAGGAGAGGCGTTTCAGTTCGCAGTTTTCAAAGGTTAATCGGCCGCAGCGGACTGTTCGGCTTCAATTGCTAAGTCAATCTGCTCTTCAAAGCCTTTAAGGCGCTTGTAGATAGACATGAGCTCAACAATGGTTGACCAAGAGTTCACAAGGAACTGGAAAGAATCCTCAACCTTGCCAAATGCACGAATAATTTGCTGCAGAACACCCAAGGTAACGGCACCTGACACAATGGTTGGCCCCAGTGCAATGTACGGAACAATCACGGTTCCCTGTAGATACGACCATTTAGCAATATCGAAGTAGAGGTAATGGCGGTAAAGATTGAAATAGTTTCGTCTCACGTTAAAAAACAGTTCTTTCAGCGATTCCGGCTCTGCACGGTCTTCGTGGTCTTCGCCATAAACCAACTCCTTCCGGTAGGCCGCTTCGACTTTCTGGTTTTTAAACTCTAATCCCGGCAGCTTTATGCCCACAACGGCTAGAAGCACAGTACCGAACAGTGCCGAGCAGATGGCGATATATACCAGCGAGCGGGACACTTCGCCTATCCAAGGCAGCTCAGTGATATTTTCACTTAACACCCAAAGAATCGGCAGGAAGGCAAACAGTGTCATCACAGAACGCATAAAGCTAACGCCCAGAGACTCCATGATGCGGGCAAATCGCATCGTGTCTTCCTGAATACGTTGAGACGCCCCTTCGATGTGGCGAATTTTGCTCCAGTGTGAAACGTAATAATCATTCATCGCTGTTCGCCATCGAAAAACGTAGTGGCGAATAAAGAATTCAAGAATCACGGCCACAACAATGTAGATGGTCGCAATGGTCAAGAACTCGAGGCATGAGGAAAGGAACTCGTCAAACTCGACGGTATTTGGCTCAGAGAGCGCTTTTTGAATCAGGTTGTAGAAGGAACCGAACCATTCATTTATCTGAACATCCAACTCTACTTTGTACCAGGTCACGTAAAGAATGAGCGCGGAGCCTAAAATCGACCAGTGAAACCAGCGTCTATCCAGAAAAAAAGATTTAAACATATAAACACTTCCCAAAACTCTGTGTGACTCTTTGAGTGCATATATACCCAAACAACCTGAAGATGCCTAATTCAGCGAGTTTGACTGGCGTTGTGATCGCGGCGTCCCTTTGTAGGTGTAGTCACCTCCATCAAAAAGGGACAACAACGAGCACGACGTCAGTCAACTC